>MGXK01000068.1:46731-55186 GCA_001802375.1 Gammaproteobacteria bacterium RBG_16_51_14 | reverse complement strand
CAGTGCATATCCCTGTTGGAATTACATAATATTTCAGAAAAATATATAACGATTAATAGGGTCAAAATAGAAAAAATAAATACCCCAAAAAGTTGTTAGTTATAACACTATATGGAATCCATGTTTAATGGACTATCTGAATTCCAGATGGATCAATAGGGTCAGTGTCGATTGATTTTACGAGCAGTTCGGGGTCAGAGTAAAAACTAATAAAAGATTTTTGCAGTTTTTACTCTGACCCCGAACTAATCCGCATATGACGTTCATGGAGCCTGCCGAGTTTAAGCGGACCGAAGTAGACGTTCCAGAGGCCATCCTCGATCTCTTCAAGACCGACATACTCCCCAGCACACACAATGGAGACGTTGATCCAGCAACTTAAATGGGGTCAGGTCTTTCATTGACACATTGATAATAAATCGACATGCTCATGCCCCTATGTCTTGCCGGTTTGTACGAATTCGGTAGCGCAGTTTGTACATGGACGTACAAATTAGCCCACTGTATCAGGAACCTCGGTACCCCCTTGTG
Organism: Gammaproteobacteria bacterium RBG_16_51_14; assembly: GCA_001802375.1. Lineage (GTDB taxonomy): Bacteria > Pseudomonadota > Gammaproteobacteria > Eutrophobiales > Eutrophobiaceae > RBG-16-51-14. The sequence continues at coordinate 54,655 of MGXK01000068.1, read as the reverse complement.
GGGTGAGATACTGTGGGCGGCGCGTTAGCGATTTCGTGCAAACCGAGTAGCCGCAGGCCAAGACATTGGGGGAAAGGTTCTTTTGGTGACTTTTCTTCAAAGAAAAGTCACTCGCCGGTAAAGGCGAAACCAATACAAAAAATCGATAATATATAGATAAGAAGTGACGGGGAAAATAGATCACTTATATCGAAAATCAATTTTAATGAATACCCAATCCCGATAATTGCAATCTCATTGGTATAACGGTGCTAACACTGATAGTGTTATGATGATAATCAACACAACGCCTGCGTCCGTCTTTATAACATTATCAGTCAAAAGGCTCCTTATTACTTGGTTATGCGGCAATTGAAATGAACTACTAAGGATTGACCATTGAACGTCAGGGAAGCCATTAAATTAGTAGAAAATGACGGCTGGTATCTGGTCCGCACCAGAGGCAGTCACCGGCAATACAAACATCCTGTGAAGAAAGGGCTGGTGACCATTCCCGGGAAGATGAAAGATGACCTCGCACCGGCTACAATGAACAGTATCCTGAAACAGGCAGGGCACAAATAATGAAATTTCTCATCGTTATTGAAAAATCCAAAACGGGTTATTCCGCATACTCCCCCGATTTACCTGGCTGTGTATCCACGGGCAGTACCATTGAAGAAACTGAACAGAATATGCGCGATGCCATTTCCTTTCACCTGGATGGGCTGAAAGAAGAAGGTTATGACATCCCGAAACCTACCAGCCGTTCTTCCTACGTTGAAATTGCCGCATAACAAATCACTCGAGGCGAACCGCTGACGCGGTCGCACAGTTTAATCGTTCGGAGCAGAGAATAATGAGAGCACCATTCCAGATTCTGGTCATCCCCTTCCGCCGCACGGCGGCCGGACCGGAGTTTGCGGTGCTCCTGAGGAGTGATACCAAATACTGGCAATTCGTGGCCGGTGGTGGGGAGGGGGTTGAGTCTCCGGCCCAGGCCGCCGAGCGCGAAACAAAGGAGGAAACCGGTATCGCTGCCAACGGCTGTCTGCTGCAGCTGGACTCCATGGCAACACTCCCCATAAATGGCTTTGCCGAAGCCGATTCCTGGGGTCAAGAGGTCTCTGTCATCCCGGAGTACTGCTACGCAATCGACGCCGGCGATTCTGCACTCGCCCTCTCCGGCGAGCACACAGAGGTACGTTGGGTTTCCTATGATCAGGCCTGCACCCTGCTCAAGTGGGACAGCAATCGTAACGCACTCCGGGAGCTGAATGAAAGACTGAAGGTGAAAGGCACCGCACCGGCAGGTGCCGGCGACGTTTTACAATGCGCCTGAGCAAACCAAACCGTTAAGTGACACATGCACAATTCGCTATGATGGGACTGGAAATCTGGGAATATTTAAGCTACGTAGTAACCGCTATCGGCCTGCCTTTAGCCATCCTTGTCTTCATCTATGAGCAGAGAAAGGAGAGAGACAACGAAGAAGAGGAAGTCTATCAGCTCTTGTCGGACAACTATCAGGATTTCCTGAAGGTGGCCCTCGACAACCCGGATCTCAGGTTGTTTTCGGAAGAGGGCACACAGAAATTTACCGAAGAGCAAAAGGAAAGGCTGACCATTATTTTCAGCATTCTTATTTCCCTGTTTGAGCGTGCCTACCTCCTGCTGCATACGGACAAAATGTCCCCCAATCAGAAAAGGCGCTGGCTTTCGTGGGAAGACTATATGTGCGAGTGGTGCCAGCGGGCGGATTTCAGGGCTGCCTTACCGAAACTTTTGCTGGGCGAGGATCCTGAATTTGTGAAATACATCCGGCAAATCGCCAGGATCAAATGAGTTGGCGCCTGATCGACCGTTTCGGCGGACCGCCCCGGGCATCCCTGTTCCTGCACGCACAAAAGTCGTGCTGCCTGTACGGCCGGCAACGGTACTCTACCATTCCGTACACAATCATTTTTGAGTTATCCTACTGAAATGCACCTGAAAGATTTAAAAGAAGCCCTGGAAAACAAGGAATTTGCCTATTACTACCAGCCGAAGGTTTCCATGATTACCGGCAAACTGTGCGGCGCCGAGGCCCTGCTGCGATGGCAGAAACCTGACGGCAGGATTATCCCGCCATCCGAGTTTATCCCGCTGGCGGAATCATCCGGGTTCATTAATGAAATAACCCTGGTGATGTTTCAACAACTCATCATTGATATGAGTATCATTCATGATGTCGTGGATACCCTTGTCATCTCTTTCAATGCCTCGGCAAAGGATTTTCGTAATAACAGACTCACTGAGGCTATACGACATGCCATCACCAACAAGCTGCTCACATCAGATACACTGGAGGTGGAATTGACTGAGACTGCAATTCTTGACAGTGACGAAGAGGTTAAACATCAAATCAACCTGCTTCATGAAATGGGTATTGGTCTGGCCATGGATGATTTCGGTACCGGATATTCCAGTATTGACACGTTATCAAAATGGCCTTTCAGCTCCATTAAAATAGACCAGGGTGTTATTGGCCGGATGGGGCATTCTGAAAAGGATTTCATTATCGTTCAATCCAGCATTAGCATGGCGCATGAACTAGGGCTTGATATCGTTGCAGAAGGAATAGAAACCGAGGATTGTTACCAGCATTTACTTGGTTCAGGCTGCACGAAGGGCCAGGGGTACTGGATCAGCCGTCCTGTACCGCTGGATGAGTTCATCGATTTTACCAAACTCGGGAAGAACTGGAGTGGAGAACTGATTGGTTTGGCATACCAGGCGCAACTCGACCATATTAAATGGCGGAAGGCGCTTATTGATGGCTTGTACTATATCAGCAGCAGGAAAGGTGGAAATACCCAGCTCAGGGGTACCCCGGAACTCGACCCCAGGAAATGCAGTTTAGGCAAATGGTTTTACAGCCTGGGGGAAACCTTTACCAAAGAAGAATGGTATGGACAACTTGAAGAGTCCCATACTCTATTACATCACACAGGCGCTAATCTGCTTGAATCAGCCGGACGGGGCAGACCAAAAAAAGAACTGATACAGCAAATGAGAAAGCTTACTGAACAATCCATCAGGGTAATCGGCATTTTACAGGAGATCGAAAACAGGTCAGTGGAGAACTCCAGAACTACTGATCCGGAGTGAGTTAATCCGTAACCGACAGCAGACATGGAACAACCGCTTTTTTTGCGATGTCTTCAAATAACCGCCACATCGGTTACAGATAATTACGGTTTGGTGCCAGGCCTGGAACGAGCGGTGAATGTTCTGATGCTCCTGTGTTACTATCCGGGCAACCCGGTCACTTAAGACGTGAAAAAAGATCAAGAGACTGAACCCATGAAACTTCTTGTCGCAACAGACCTTTCCGATTCGGCATCAACAATGATAGAAAGAGCACAGGCGATCGCAAAGACCCTGTCGGCAGAAGTGTGGCTTGTCCATGTCGTTGAACCTGATCCAGACATTATCGGCATCACAACGAGGCCGAAATCCGTTCGTGATACCATCGCAGAAAAATTCCATGGCGAGCACAGAAAGTTGCAGGCGTTGGCAGAGGGGATGCGAAACCAGGGACTGAAAGTAACGGCACTCCTGGTGCAGGGAACAACTGCAGAGAAGATTTTACATGAGGCGTCAAAGCTTGCAGTTGATATGATTGTTATCGGGACACCCGGTCGCGGGGCCGTCTATCAACTCCTGGTTGAAAATGTGGTCAAGGAAATCCTGCAACAGTCTCCTTATCCGGTACTGGTCATCCCCAGGCACGGGCATACAACATAAAAACGGTTGCTGATCCCCTTTACCTGCAACCGGATTTTCAACCGTCAACTGCGTAATGCCTGGTACCTGCCAGGAACGGGGGGATTCGGACTTGCCGTCAGACCACATCCGTTGGGTGTTTTTCGACCTGGGGAATACCCTGATTGATGAGAGCAAACCCATTGCAGACTGGATCACCCAGCTGATCCGTGTACTCCAGGAAAACGGTTTCCATGCCACGGCGGACGACATCAACAGGGCGTTCCTCGAAACGGCACGGGAATTTGCGCCGAAACTCATTCCCCGCACCCTCGAGATCCTGATCGGCGATCAACTGGACATCAGCGTCCTGCTGGGACAGGTACGATACAAAAAGGCACTGGAACAACCCTATCCCGGGACTGAGACCCTGCTATGCACGCTGTCTGAACGGTTCCGGCTGGGGATCATTGCCAATCAGCCGGCGGGAACGAAACAGCGGCTCTCGGCATACGGCCTGCTGAAGTATTTCCCGGTGTGTTTGTCCTCGACGGAAGAACGGCTTGAGAAACCGGACCCGGCGATATTTGAACGTGCCCTCTCGAAGGCAGGGTGTTTACCGGGAGAGGCGGTCATGGTCGGGGACCGGCTTGACAATGATATTGCCCCGGCACATCGCCTGGGCTGGGAAACGATCCGGGTATTGCAGGGTTTTGCCCGCGTGCAGGAACCGCGAAGCGACATGGAAAAGGCACACCATGTTGTCAGGTCAATCGGCGAAATTACCGGACTGCTTTGCGGTGGAGAGTAAGCAGATACCCGGAGGTTTCATGCATTGCCTGCCCGTACAACCCAGGGACCCAATCATAACAACCATAGATCAACCTTCCCGGCAGCAACAGGAAAAAATACGCCGCGATCAAAATCACGGGATCTCATCTACAGCAATTTACAGATTCTTTCACCACGTACAAGATGATATAATTTGCTGCCATGAACGAACAGATTGTCAGAATCCGACAACTCGAAACTTACAATGAAGTAGCTGATAATCTCGATTACTGGCTGTCAAAAACACCCACCGAGCGTGTTGATGCTGTAGATTATCTTCGCTATCAGTGTCATGGAAATTTACTCCGACTTCAAAGATCTGCTCGAATTATTCAACTCCCGCAAAGTTGAGTATCTCATCACCGGTGGCTATGCCCTTGCCTATCACGGTGCACCACGTTATACGGGCGACATTGACCTGTTCGTCAAACCTGATTTCGAAAATGCAAACCGTATAATCAAGGCCCTTGATGATTTCGGATTTGGAAGTCTTGGTCTCACAACGGAAGATTTCACAAGACCATCTCAGATAATCCAGCTTGGCTTGCCTCCGGTACGGATAGATATCATCACTTCAATCACGGGTGTTTCATGGGATGAGGCAAACGCAGGCAGGATTGCAGGGACCTGTGGCGGTATCCCTGTCTATTTTCTTGGCCGGGAGCAATTCATTGTGAACAAACGTGAACCAGGGAGGCTCAAGGATTTGGCCGATATTGAGGCACTGGGGGAAGATAACGATTGATCCGTTCTCTCCTCAATCAACAATCTGTAATAATCACCCGTGTCCCCATCTTGACCTGATCAAACAGATCCATCACATCTGCATTGCTCATCCGGATACAGCCCCGTGAACCCGGCTTGCCGATCTCCACGTCATCCGGTGAACCATGGATGTAGATGTAACGCTGGTAACTGTCCACCTCGCCGCCCTGGTTTTCCCCCGGTTGCGTTCCCCTCAGCCAGAGGATACGGGTCAGTATCCAGTCCCGTTCCGGCGCCTGTTCCCTTAATTGCGGGTGATAGATCTCCCCGGTCGGTTCACGGGCGATAAATACTGTGCCCGGAATACAGCCGGCCCCGATTTTGTCGGCAATGACATGTTCTCCCCGCGGGGTGCATTCACTGTGCATTATTTCACCCGGGCCGTTCTTCGCCGTCGAGACAGCATATTCATGAAGCACCCGGTCACCGGACAGGAGCCGGAGTTTCTGCTCAGCGATATTTATCTCAATGCAGGGATCAGTGGCTGCCATCTTTTTCCTGGACACGTGTCACGGTCATCAGACCATCATAATTGCCGTCAGCAGCCAGCGCATAGCCGCTGATATCAGCCCTCGTCACCAGTATAGTATCCTCATACCAGAGCGGGACATAGGGCAATTGCTCAAGCAAATATGCCTGGAGATCGCGATACAGGCCGGCCTGCTGCTCCAGGTCCGGCGTTGCTTCCGCCGCCTCAATCAGGGCATCCACCCGGGCATCTTTAAACCGCCCGCGGTTGGCCCCGTCCGGCGGTACCGCACTGCTGTGAAACAGATAACGAAAGATATCCGGCATCTTCAGTCCCACCCAGGACAGGCTGTACATCTGGAAGCGCCCGGCCTTGATATCCCCATAGAACGTCCCCCAGTCATAGCTGCGGATGTTGACATGGATACCGGCCGCCTTTAACTGGTCCTGGATGATCGTGGCGAGCCGCAGACGGAACGGATCGTTTGAGGTTTTATACGTCAGTTGCAATGGATTAGCGTCGCCATAGCCAGCCTCCCGCAACAGTCTGCGGGCTGCATCCGGGTCATAGACATACCCATTCAATCCCGGATGACCGGACCAGTGGGCAGGCGGTAACAGGGCACCCGCCTTGCGCGCGGCCCGTCCCATCACGTATTCAATAATGGCGTCACGATCGATGGCATGGGCAATCGCCTTGCGTATCTCTAACCGGCTGGTGACCGGGTCTTCCAGATTAAAGCCGACATAGGCAAAGGTATTTCCTTCCTTTGTTTCGACCCTGATCGCCGGTTGTTGCGAGAGCCAGCGCGTCATCTCCGGCGGCAGATCGCCCTGCAGTATATCCACCTCACCGCGAATTAATTTCAGGACACGTACCGTTGGATCCCGGACGGTCAGGAAGCGGACAGTCTGGTGATCTGAGTATCGTAGCAACGACAGACTGTTCTCATTTGGCCAGTCCTGTAACTGCATGGGCCCGCTGCCAAGTGGAGACTTGCTGAATGCGTGTCCTGATGCAAGCAACCGGGCAGGAAGCACGCCAATGACGAGCCGTCCCGGAAACAGCGGATCGGGTCTGTCCAGGATAAAATCCACGGTGTTGTCATCCATAACATCGATCCGACTGATCATCAGCAATGACCCGCGATGGGGCGATGCATTCACCGGATCCAGCACGGAATCATAGGTGGCCTTGATATCGGCAGCAGTGAGATAACCGCCATCGTGAAAACGCCGGCCCGACTCGCCCAGCCGGAACCGGTAATGATCGGGTGCGATCGGTTCCCATACGGCCAGGTCGGGCACGGCATGGTAGTGGTCGTCGAAAGCAACCGGGCTTCTGTAGATCAGGCGCGTGATCCGATCAGAAACGGCATCCGTCGCGTAACGCGGATCCAGTGTTACCGGCGCCGTGCTGAGCCCGAAATTGATCGTATCCGTGCGCGGTTCAGTACACGAAGCCAGTGTTACCAGAACGAAGGAACCTAATAGGATCTGATAAAGGTTGCCGGGAAAACTGTCGGAACGAAAGCTCACTGTTCAAACAAGGCAATTGATTCAACGTGCGAGGTATGTGGAAACATATCTATTATCCCGGCCTGCATTAATCTGAAACCTTTTTCTTTAACCAGGATACCGGCATCACGGGCCAGTGTGGCGGGATTACAGGATACATAGACCAGCCTGATTACATTCGACAAGTTCATTGAAGTTATGACTTCCCGTGCACCACTGCGGGGCGGGTCCAGTACGATCTTGCGAAATGACTTCGTCCTATACGCCGAGGATTGATCAATCGCTGTCAGATCGGCAACATGAAATTCAACATTACTGATACCGTTGCGCCGGGCATTGTGCCTTGCCTGTTCCACCAGTCTGTTGTCCCCTTCCACGCCGGTAACAGCACCTGATCGCCTGGCCAGTGGCAGGGTAATATTGCCGACTCCGCAATAGAGATCCAGTATGGATTCATGCGGTTCTGGTTCCACTAGCTCAAGAATACGATTGATCATCGCCTTGTTTATTTCCGCATTGATCTGGGTAAAACCGGCAGGACTGAATTCAATGACAATATCATGATCTGTCAAGTGATAGGTCAGCCTGTCTGTCCCATTTGTCATCAGCGCAGTAA
>MGXK01000068.1:46418-46712 GCA_001802375.1 Gammaproteobacteria bacterium RBG_16_51_14 | reverse complement strand
TTGCAGGAAAATGCTGATGTTATGTGTCGTACTGAAGGCGACCAGTTTTTCCATATCAGATTCACTCAGGCCGGCCAGATGCCGGAACACCAGCGCCGTCCCGCTATCACCGATCGCCACCTCAACCTGGGGTAATTGCCGGTACACAGACAATTCACTGATCAGTCCCTGAAGCGCGCCGAGTTTATGCCCTATGTGTGGATGCAAAACCTCACATTGCCTCAGATCGGCAATCAAGGCGCTTCGTTTTTCACGAAAACCGACCAGCACCTTTGCCTTTTTTTCGACGTATTT
>MGXK01000068.1:41981-46409 GCA_001802375.1 Gammaproteobacteria bacterium RBG_16_51_14 | reverse complement strand
CCTGCTGGATCAGTTCAGGCATAACGGGGGTGTGAGTCCGGACTCACACCCCCGTTATGCCTGAACTGTTCCAGCAGGACATCCTGTTTGTGTTTAATCTGTGCCTGCGGGGCAAGGTGCTGCAGACTGCATCCACCACATATCCCGAAATGTTCGCATGCCGGGACAACCCGATCGGGGGAAGCCTGCAAAACGGCCTCAACAATCCCTTCATCAAAACGTGAATGCAGCCGGCGATAATGAAAGCGAACGATCTCTCCCGGCAAGGCACCATCGATAAAAGTGGTTTTGCCATTGATATGCGCTACACCACGCCCCTCATGGGATAATGAATCGATTTCAACCTCGATCGCTTCGGCAGGGGGTTTTCCTCGACGCCTCGACATACTATTAAGGTTCCAGGTTCAAGGTTTGAAGTTCAACGTTGAACCATGAACCTTGAACATCGAACGTTGAACGCAGAACACTGAACCTTGAACTTAGAACCTTGTTATTTCCAGGCATCCAGAAATTCAGTCCAGTGCGGTTTCCCTTCCCGTTGCAACATTTCCCGTACCGCATTGCATTCTGCGTCATAGGCCTGACGGGTACTTCGTCCACGAATTAATTCATAGCGCAGATAGATCAGGTAGGTATTGAGGACATCGGTTTCACAATAGTTACGAATGGCATCAATCCCGCCTGCCAGATAACGATCCCATACCTGGCTGCCACTCATCCCCATCTTCCCAGGAAAACCCAGCATGCTGGCAACTTCATCCAGCGGGGCCCTGGCCACCGGCGTATAGCCGGACAACACGTCCATCAGATCGGTATGCCGATGATGATAGCGGCTAAGATAATTGTTCCAGCGGAAACTTTGATCATCATCTCCGTTGTCCCAGTATCGGGGGGCGGCAACACCATATAATAACGCCCGGTAATGCAGGACCGGCAGATCGAATCCACCCCCATTCCAGGAAACCAGCACTGGGGTATAGCGCTCGATTCCCTCGAAGAAGCGCTGGATCAATTCACTTTCACCGGCATCCCTCTCCCCCAGTGACCAGACATTCAGCTTATCGGGTGTTTTTAATACTACCGATATGGCCACCACCCTGTGCAGGTAGTGACGAAGAAAATCACTCTCGCCCCTGGTTTCCTGCCGACGCTGGTTGAACATGACCTCAGCCACCTCCTGATCGCCAAGGCCCTCAAGGCGGAACAGGCGCCTGCCGGATTCAACATCCGGTACCGTCTCGATATCAAAGACGAGGATGGTCATTGGTTATTGGTCAGTGGTCATTAGTCATTAGTCCTTGGTCCTTGGTCCTTGGTCCTCAGTCCTTAGTCCTTAGTCCTTGGTTATCTGCCGCTAATCCGTTGTCGGTCGATTTCTTTTGACCAATGACCACTGACAACTGACCATATTATTTCTGTTTCCAGGCGCCATCCCCCCCCTTGTACCACCAGCCAGGGGGTGCATTATCCACCCAGCGGCGGGCAAAGGTATTGCGGATCTCGTTCTCCCATTCCGGATGACCATTGGCACCGGCGATCTCGGCATAGAGTGCATTGCGATCCCGGTTCTCGTCCGCGACCAGTTTCTTGACGTTATTGCGTTCCTTGAGCGGAATGGCCTTGTCATCCCGCACGCTGATCAATCCGTTGTTTTCCATGCCGACCGCACCACTGCCGTAGAATGCACTCAGGGTCCCGTGTCGCTCTTTCATCATGGCCTGTAATTTATTGATCCCCGGTGTCGAAATATTGATGTCAGGTTGCTGGGCATAGGCCGAAGGGATGATGGCATTCAGGACGATAAACGCGGCATTAGTTTGCCATTGCGATGACGAACCGGTTTCCCCGCCTTTCTGCGGCGGTTCAGTCTGCGGGTTATCCGGTTGCCCATTATCCTGTTTATCGATCCCGTAGACATCCCGGATCAGTTTATCGGCGGCACTCTCGGCGGCGGCGGCCGGGAAATACACATTGATCGTCACACAGGATGTCAATAAAAGGAATCCTAAAACGGTAGGGGTTATTCTTGTGCTTCTCATATTTCTTCCTCCAGCTGGTTACCACAATAGACATCATCTGTCCCGGGAGGTTTCAACATACAGTAACACCCTGCTGTCACTCCAGCGAAACCTCGCCTTTGGCAATACGCTTCAGGCCACCGATCAGGTCTTCCCATTGTATCGAGTGGCCTGTCCCTTTGACATCAACCCAGGGCGGCAGGAGGCCACCACGGGTCAACAGGTAAAAACCATCGGCGGTCTGCTCCACACCGCCCAGTTCACAGATGCCGTTGGACAGCCGGCAGTTGAATCCGATACGGCCGTAGGAATAGGTAGGGAAGAATTTCAGAAAGCCACTGGACAAGGTGCCGCTGAGGCCACCCCCGATCTGGTTGAGATTCTCCAGCGCCTTCTGACTGATCCGGTGTTGTCTGTCATCCCCGTCGGGCGAGGCAAACGCCGCCTCAAAATAAACCGGCTGCCAGTCCTCCAGTTTCAATCTTTCCATCCTGCCGCTCAGGCTGCCTTCGATCTTACCAAAGGCAAAGGTGTCCGTCAGTTGTTCCAGATCGAGCCTGTCGACTTCGATCTCCGTGGCCAGGGTGGAATAATTACTAAAGACATCCCATACCCGGAGTCCACGCAGGATAATATCACCATCAAACACACGTACCTGGATATCACCGTCAATATCAATGCTGTTATGACTGTATTTCAGGCCGCTGATCACGGAGGAAAGCTTGCCGGAGAAAAGCGGCCAGTCCATGGCCTGGGTGAATGCCTGCATGGATACCGGAGTCAGTACCCCGTCGAGAAGCACTTCGAAATCAGCGCTGCCAACGTTTTTCAGGCTGAGGTTATTGATCTGCAAGGTACCGTCCAGGACCCCGACATCCTGCCAGTCAACAACCCGGATAGCCCTGCCACTGGATTCGAGCCTGATATCCCCGGGCCCGAAATCAAGCCGATAGAGGCTCATCCCCTCCCATTGCAGCCTTGATTCAGCCGGATCCGCCTGATCCGTAAGGCTGATGTTTGCAGAAACACCGGACAGACTGTATCGTTCCTTTCTATCATCGATATAGACATCCTCCATTGCGAGTACAAACCGGTTCAGTCTGCCATCCGCATAGTCAACGTGCAGGTCGACGGCGCCGGAGACCTCCAGATCGCTAAAATTTGTCTGCAACAGCAGGGGCTGAATATAAACCGGATAGGCACCCGCCAGGTCAGGCAGGCTGACGGCCAGATCGAGGCTGCTTAACGCGGGTTTGTCCAAAATCGCAACCATCGCCCGGACGCGTAATTGCATCTGGCCGGGATGGTCAATGCGCAGGTCCGCTATTTCAATCCGATCCCCCGGTTTCCAGTTCATATCAGTATGGATACGAACAGGTTTATTCTGAACCTCAAGGTAGAATCCGGGTTTATCCCCCAGGACCTCGATGCCTGGCATCAGGTACATGGCCCCCTGCTGTAACGCAACCTCATTTACTATGTGCCAGCCCTGATCCTCCCTCTGTCCCATCAGTTTCGCCGACAGCGTAACCCCCTCGAGGGTATTCGTACCGTCAATGCCCAGATCGGTTGCCTTGATTTGTGCACTGATCGCATCGATGGAATCTGCGTGACCTGCTATCTCGACCGAGCCATCCAGCAATCCCGATGTCAGGCCATGTCCCTGCAAATACGGATAGAGGGCCAAAATTCCCTGGAAGTGCTGGGCCTTGATCGCCTCCATTTTCAACATTCCCCTCCAGTCCAGGGCGTTCCTGGTGAAATGGATGTCCACCATCCCGCCAGCCGGCATGATGGTATGCAGCGACATACTGAGCAGTCCCTGCTGCAGGCGGTAAGTGAACTGGAAATCCCCTTCGATCCGGCCCAGGCTGTCATGCTCGCCCGTCAGGATGCCATGTTCACAAATAATCGTATCGACCTTGTAGACGGCCTGCTGACACTGCACACGCACCTGTGTCATCTGCCCGGAAAATACCGAATCGAGATGCCCGGACGTGATGGTCAGGTCAAGATGTTCCGGATCTGACCAGGTCAAGCGGAGCGCGACCTCACTGGCACGAAAACCCTCGAATTCCAGTGCGGCAAAGGTAAAGGAAAGTGACTCAACCGCCCGCGTATTGAATGGCAGACACAGCAGTAAACATGAAAACCATACCCGGTGTGACACTGACTAGAACCTATTTCAAAATTGCTGTGCTTGCCGATACGGTGTTAAAAACGGGCTCAAAATGCTCATTTACTCCCGTGTAAACTGCGCTTTCTCGCCCATTTTTGCCTTGTCTCATCAGCGCTCGCTAATTTTGAGATAGGTTCTAATCAGTCAGGGAAAATGTTAGTTGAGAGATAGCGATCGCCCCGGTCACAGATAATGGTGACGATCACCGCATTTTCCAGTTCCCCGGACAGG
>MGXK01000068.1:41860-41975 GCA_001802375.1 Gammaproteobacteria bacterium RBG_16_51_14 | reverse complement strand
GCGGCGGAAACAGCACCGCCGGAAGAAATGCCGGCAAAAATGCCTTCCTTTTCAGCCAGGGCAATCGTGGTCTGTTCCGCCTCCTCCTGGCTGACATCCATGATCTGATCGACGC
>MGXK01000068.1:41264-41706 GCA_001802375.1 Gammaproteobacteria bacterium RBG_16_51_14 | reverse complement strand
GGCACTGACAAAGTGCGTTACCCTGCCCCCGGTGTCCCGCCATATTTCCGGACCGGTACCTTCGTAATGGGAACGCGGATTGTCCGGATTGGAGAACTGATCCAGCACCTTGCCCTTGCCCTCGGCCTCCATCCGCCTGGCCAGGTCAATCGCCTCCTCCATGCCGCCCGCTTTCGAGGTCAGGATGATCTCGGCGCCGAAGGCCTTCATCACGGCACGCCTTTCCCCGCTCATATGTTCCGGCATGATGAGTATCATCCTGTGTCCCCGGATCGCTGCCGCCATGGCCAGTGCAATACCAGTATTACCGCTGGTTGCCTCGATCAGGGTATCCCCCGCTGCAATCTCACCGCGCTCCCTGGCATGTTTTATCATGCTGAGCGCCGGCCGATCCTTCACCGAGCCTGCGGGATTGTTCCCTTCGAGCTTGGCGAGCAGCAGG
>MGXK01000068.1:40875-41191 GCA_001802375.1 Gammaproteobacteria bacterium RBG_16_51_14 | reverse complement strand
ACCCCCTGGCTGGTTTTTCGCTGCAGTCATTTTGTTTCAAGGCGCCGCTATCCATTTTCGTTTTCCGATCATTCCGTCAGTGCCCTTGCCATGATTAAGGCATCTTCGCGTCCACATTTCGCAGGATAATAATTCCTGCGTACACCCACTTCATTAAAACCGGCGTTCATATACAGCCTGATGGCGCTGAAATTGGTCGGCCTTACTTCAAGAAAGGCGGTATCTGCATTATGCACTGCCGCGAGTTCAAGCAGGTGCTCCAGCATGGCACGACCGTAACCCAGGCCCTGGAATTGCGGCCGGACACAAAGATTCA
>MGXK01000068.1:38301-40803 GCA_001802375.1 Gammaproteobacteria bacterium RBG_16_51_14 | reverse complement strand
AGCAACAATAGCCTACTTGCAGGCAATCAAGAAAGATGGTCTCGCTCCAGGGATAAGGATAGACCGTGTTTTCTATCTCCAGCACGGATTGCATATCCCCCTCGTCCATGGGACGAAACCGGGGCTCTGCTAATTTAACGACAGCACTCATGCTGTCTCCCTGTAGATACGCATGGCCATCTGCAGATCCTGCCATACCTTGCGTTTTTCCAGCGGTGAACGCAGCAGATAGGCCGGATGATAGGTGACCACCACGGGCCGTCCGGTCTTCCCGTATTGATAGCGTTGACCGCGCATCCGTCCGATCGGGGTATCGATCTTCAGCAGATTTTGTGCGGCCACACGTCCCACCGCCAGGATGATCTTCGGGTCCACCAGTTCAATCTGCCTGTTCAGGTATCCCTCGCAGGCAGTCACCTCCTCCGGTTCAGGGTCGCGGTTGCCTGGTGGCCTGCATTTGAGGATATTGGCAATAAAAACCTGTTCCCGCTGCAAACCGATCGCAAGCAGCATCGCATTCAGCAGGCGGCCGGCACGCCCGACAAAGGGTTCCCCCTGTCTGTCTTCATCTGCGCCGGGCGCCTCACCGATGATCATCCAGTCGGCCTGCCGGTCACCCACACCAAACACGGTCTGCGTCCGTGTCTCATGTAATGTACAGCGGGTACATCCTGCCACCTGCTCACGCAATGTATCCAGCTCACGGTGATTATCCATCACCGCCGGTGAACCGGCGGACACCTCCAGCGCCCTTATCCCGGGCATCAGCTCCGCTTCGTCGCCAGGTGCTGTTGTCCGCGCCAACCAGACATCGATCCCCATGCGCTGCAGACATGCAAATTGGTAGCGTGAAAGTGTCATACCTGTGGATGCGCCCGTTCGACGGTATCCAGCGCCTTGTTCAGGGCATTGATATAGGCCTTGGCCGAGGCTATCACGATATCGGTGTCGGCGCCCTGTCCATTAACAACGCGGCCATTCCTGTTTATCCTGACCGTGACCTCCCCCTGCGAGTCCGTCCCGGTGGTAATGTTGTTGACGGAATACAACTGCAGCTTGCAACCACTGGCCACAATGGATTCGATGGCCTTGAAGGTCGCATCTACAGGCCCGCCACCCTCGGCCTCGGCCTGCTGTTCTGCGCCATCAAACGAGAGCGTTACGGATGCCTTCGGGGTCTCGCCGGTTTCAATCGCAACCTTCATAAAAACAAGTTTAATCCTCTCCTGCGCGGAATCCTGGAAAGTCTCGGACACCAGTGCCTGCAGATCATCATCAAAAATCTCGTGCTTTTTATCGGCCAAATCCTTGAAACGTGTAAACACGGCATTCAGATCCTCTTCGCGCTCAAAGCGGATGCCAAGCTCATGCAACCGGGTCCGGAAGGCATTCCGGCCCGAATGCTTGCCGAGCACCATGCGATTGGTTTTCCAGCCGACATCCTCGGCACGCATGATTTCGTAAGTCTCGCGGCTCTTTAATACCCCATCCTGATGAATACCAGCTTCATGGGCAAAGGCATTCGCACCGACAATCGCCTTGTTGGGTTGTACAGGAAAGCCGGTAATCGATGACACCAGCCTGGAGCAGTTGACTATCTGGGTCGTATCAAGACTGGTATCACACTGGAATATATCCTGGCGCGTCCTGACGGCCATCACCACCTCTTCCAGTGCCGCATTCCCGGCACGCTCGCCCAGGCCATTGATGGTACATTCGACCTGGCGCGCACCATTCATTACAGCGGCCAGTGAATTACCGACGGCCAGCCCGAGATCATTATGACAATGCACGGAAAACACTGCCTTGCCGGAATTGGGGACCCGTTCGATTAACTGTTTAATCAAATCACCGAAATAATGCGGCAGATTATAACCAACCGTATCCGGAATATTGACCGTCTTGGCCCCGGCATCAATAACCGCTTCGATTATCCGGCATAAAAAGTCAAGTTCGGACCGGCCGGCATCTTCGGGGGAAAATTCAACATCATCAGTAAGGTTTCTGGCGCGCCTTACCGCGTGAACTGCCTGCGCCAGTACCTGGTCAGGCTGCATGCGCAGTTTTTCACGCATGTGGATAGGCGAGGTCGCAATAAACGTATGGATACGTGACGATGCAGCAGGCTTCAATGCCTCGGCCGCCGTATCGATATCCTTGTCCAGTGCCCGGGCCAGAGCGCATACCGTACTGTCCTTTATCGCCTCCGCGACGGCCTGGACTGCATCGAAATCGCCATGACTGGCAACTGGAAAGCCTGCCTCGATCACGTCAACTCGCATACGTTCCAGCGCCCTGGCGATGCGTACCTTTTCCTCCCTGGTCATGGAGGCACCAGGGCTTTGCTCACCGTCCCTGAGTGTCGTATCAAAAATGAGTAATCTGTCTTTCATTATTCTGCTCCGGGATTGTTGCCCATACTAACGTCGTTAAGCAGGGCATGACAATGGAAAAAACCTTGTTTGCGTTAACCGCAAACAATCAAAAACCACAATGTGAGAT
>MGXK01000068.1:32092-38260 GCA_001802375.1 Gammaproteobacteria bacterium RBG_16_51_14 | reverse complement strand
ATTGAAAATGGCGGTACCTCCCTGTACCGCGGAAACTCTGAATTAATCAGAGTTTCCATAGCGAATCGAGACGGATTTGCAAGTCTCATTTACTGTAACCGCGGGATACCGGTTATGACCCTGACTGCTCCGGCGGTTTCCTGGCGGCACGGTGTTTGCGCAGGATCACCAGTGTCATGACAGGCCCCGAGGTCGCATAGCTGAGCGAGAGCAGAAACAGGACGAGGGAGGGTTCAATGGCGATGAATACAAAAATCAGGACAATGACCAGTCCGGTGAAAAAGGGAACCCTGCCTTTCAAATCAAGTTGTTTGAAACTGTGATAACGGATGTTACTGGCCATCAGCAGACCTGCAATGACCGTAATGGGAAAGGTAAACACCAGGATCGTTGACCCGTCCTGTAGACCACAGGAATCACCCAGCCAGATCATCCCGGCAATCAGGGCAGCGGCGGCCGGACTCGGCAATCCCTGGAAAAACCGTTTATCCGCACTTGCTGCCTGCGTATTGAAACGGGCGAGCCGTAATGCCGTCGCCGCGGCATACACAAATGCAGCGAGCCAGCCCGGTTTGCCCCAACCGTATAATGACCATTGATAGATTACCAGTGCCGGTGCAATCCCGAACGAAACCATGTCCGAAAGGCTGTCATATTGCACACCAAAATCACTTTGCGTATTGGTCAACCGTGCGATACGCCCATCCATCCCGTCCAGGATCATGGCAACAAAGATGGCAACCGCAGCGGCCTCGAAACGTGAATTCATTGCGGCGACAATCGAGTAAAACCCGGCAAACAGGGCTGCCGTGGTAAACAGATTGGGCAACAAATAAATGCCGCGCCGGCGTTTTACTATTGAATTACCACCTGTAGTCATCAGACAAAATGCATACCTGTATTTTAACCCTGGCAAAATGCCCGATTTATTATATATAGGGAAGCCCTGAATAAGTCCACACCCCACCAGGGGGTACCGAGGTCCGGGACTGATCAGGGTGCGGAAAGTGAAAACGCGGTTCCCGTTGCCATCACAAAATCAACCGCTTTCAGCGGCCAGCCCTGGCGGTACCTCCCTGTACCGCAGGAACCCCGATTGAAGCAGGGGTACCATGCAGAAATCCGGGGCTACAGGCAGATACTCCGGGATAAACTGCCACAGGCATTCAGCCGGGGGTACTGGTGCGTTACATATGTAACGCCTTGTCACCCCGTAAAATACCGGATATGCCGGAACGCACCACTTCCAGAATCAGCGTTTTATCCAGCGCCCCGATAAAGGCATCCAGTTTATCCCCCGTTCCTGTCATCTCCACCGTAAAGGTGTTTTCGCTCACATCGATAATGCGCCCGCGAAAGATGTCCACCAGTTGTTTTATTTGTTCACGATCTTCTTTTTTTGCAGAAACCTTAATCAACATCAATTCGCGTTCAATATGGCGATTGTCGTTCAGGTCCACCAGTTTGATAACGTCGATAAGTTTGTTCAGGTGTTTCGTTATCTGTTCGATAATCTCATCGGAACCACTCGTGACCAGCGTCATGCGGGATACGGTTGGATCCTCGGTCGGCGCGACCGTCAGGGATTCGATATTGAAACCCCGGGCAGAGAATAATCCGGAAACCCGTGACAGGGCCCCGGCCTCATTCTCCAGGAGCAGTGATAATATATGGCGCATGCCTTATGCGAGTTCCCTTTCCGGGGAGAGGTGCATTTCATGGTGCCCCTTGCCCGAGGCGATCATGGGATAGACATTCTCGGTTTGATCGGTGACGAAATCCATCATGACCAGTTCATTTTTCATGGAAAGGGCCTCCTTCAAGGCACTTTCCACATCTCCGGATTTTTCAATACGCATCCCGGTATGGCCGAAACTTTCGGCAAGTTTTACGAAATCCGGTAATGCCTCCATATAGGAATGTGAATAGCGACCAGAATAGAACATTTCCTGCCACTGGCGCACCATGCCCATATAGCGATTGTTCAAAAGAATGATTTTGATCGGTAACCCGTATTGCTTGCAGGTGGATAATTCCTGTATACACATGACCAGGCTCGCCTCACCGGTAATGCAGGCCACAGTCTGATCCGGGAAGGCCAGTTTGACACCCGCTGCGGCAGGCAACCCGAATCCCATGGTGCCGAGTCCGCCTGAATTGATCCAGCGCCGGGGTTTATCAAATTTATAATATTGCGCAGCCCACATCTGGTGCTGTCCGACATCGGACGTGATATAGGCTTCCCCACCGGTCAACTCATAAAGTTTTTCGATCACATACTGGGGTTTGATGACGTCACTGCTACGGTTATATTTCAGACAGTCGATGCTTGCCCATTCCCGGATCTGTTTCAGCCAGGGCTCAAATACCTGTTTATCCGGTATTTGCCTGCCCTCATTCAGGAGGGCAATCAGCTCCTTCAAGACAAATTTGACATCCCCGACGATCGGGATATCCACGGGGACATTCTTTGAGATCGAGGACGGGTCAATATCGATATGAATGATGCTGGCATCGGGGCAGAACTTTTCCAGATCACCGGTAACACGGTCATCAAACCGCGCGCCGATGGCAATCAACACATCACAATGATGCATGGCCATATTTGCCTCATAAGTACCATGCATACCCAGCATGCCGAGAAACTGTTTATCCGTAGCCGGATAGGCACCAAGCCCCATCAGGGTACTGGTGATAGGATAACCAAGCAGCCGTACAAATTCCGTTAATTCCCCGCTGGCTTCACCCAGAATGACCCCGCCGCCGGTATAAATCATCGGTTTTTTTGCCGACAGGATCATATTCAGTGCACGTTTAATCTGTCCCGGATGACCTTTACTGACCGGTTTATAGGAACGCATTTCCACGGACTTTGGATAATCATATTCACAGGAATCCGCCGTGATATCTTTTGGAATATCAACGACCACAGGTCCCGGTCGTCCGCTCGTCGCGACGTAGAAGGCCTTTTTTATGGTGCCGGCCAGATTACGCACATCCTTGACCAGGAAGTTATGCTTGACGCAGGGGCGGGTAATCCCGATGGAATCCACTTCCTGAAAGGCATCGTTCCCAATCAGATAGGTATGGACCTGTCCCGTAAAAACGACGAGCGGGATAGAATCCATGTAGGCAGTGGCAATGCCGGTAACACAGTTGGTGGCGCCCGGACCGGACGTTACCAGGACGACACCCGGTTTCCCGGTGGCCCGTGCATAACCGTCTGCGGCATGGGTAGCCCCCTGTTCATGCCGGACCAGAATATGTTCAAAATCATGCTGCTTGAACAACTCATCATAGATATGCAAAACAGAGCCGCCGGGGTAGCCAAACACAAATTTGACACCCTCTTCTTTCAGGGCACGTACAAAAATTTCGGCACCGCGCAGGATTTCTTTTTTATTACCCAATCCGGATCCGCCTCTGTTAATGAAACGATTTGTTGACACAGTCAAGCCATAGAAATTACTGGCATTCATTGTACAGGTCAAGTTGTGCGTGGCATAAAATCGATGCCCTGGTTCAAACAGCCCATAAACAAGGACACGATTCCGGTTATTTCGTCAGGTAAATACCAACTTATCATGCCCGGGAAATCAGTTTATAGTGGCATCCCTGAATCCTGCTTACCACCAGGATGAACAGATTCAATACACCACGATGATTAAGACAATAAACCAGAACAGTACGGATTAGATTACCCGGGACAAGATGCGAACATCACAATATCTGATGGCCACACTCCGTGAGGCCCCTGCGGATGCGGAGGTCAGCAGTCACCGCCTTATGTTACGCGCCGGCATGATCCGCCAGCTCGCCGCCGGTATCTATACCTGGCTTCCCCTCGGCCTGCGTGTCCTGCGCAAGGTAGAGGCCATCGTCAGGGAGGAAATGGATCAGGCCGGGGCACAGGAAGTCCTGATGTCCGGCGTCCAACCCGCCGAATTGTGGCAGGAATCCGGACGCTGGGATCAATACGGGCCGGAGCTGCTGCGCTTTCAAGATCGCCATAAACGGGATTTCTGCCTTGGTCCGACCCATGAAGAGATCATTACCGACCTGATACGCCGTGAAATAAGGAGTTACAAGCAGCTGCCGGCCAACTTTTATCAGATCCAGAATAAATTCCGCGACGAAATACGGCCGCGTTTCGGCATCATGCGGGCACGGGAATTCCTGATGAAAGATGCCTATTCATTCCATCTCACCGAGGCATCGCTACAGGCAACGTACCATCAGATGTTTGCGGTATACACTACTATCTTTACGCGGCTTGGCCTGAAATTCAGGGCCGTCATCGCCGATACCGGTAATATCGGCGGTAAAACATCACACGAATTTCATGTACTGGCCGATTCCGGGGAGGACCGCATTGTCTTTACCGATGACGGCCATTATGCCGCCAATATCGAACTCGCAGAGGCACCCGTACCCAAAGAACAACGACCGCAACCGCGGCAGGCCATGCAGGTCGTTGCCACCCCCGGTCAACACACAATCGAGGAAGTGAGCCATTTTCTGCAGATCCCGGCCGGGCAAATCCTGAAAACACTTCTGGTCAACGGCACCGACACAGACCTGGTCGCCCTGGTGCTGCGGGGAGACCATGAATTGAACCGGGTCAAGGCAGAACAGCTGCCCCAGGTCGCAACCCCGCTCACCTTTGCCAGTGCCGAGAAAATACGCGGCATTCTCGGATGCAGTCCGGGTTCGATCGGCCCGGTAAATATGGGTATCCCGATGATTGCCGATCACAGCGCCAGCCTTGTGTCGGATTTTACCTGCGGCGCCAATACAGAAGGACAACACCTGACCGGGGTCAACTGGCAGCGTGATCTGCCTGAACCGGCCGTGGCCGATATCCGGAATGTCGTCAGCGGAGACCTGGCGCCGGACGGCTCCGGGAAACTGAATATCGCCCATGGCATTGAAGTCGGACATATCTTTCAACTGGGGACAAAATACAGTGCCGCCCTGAAAGCGACCTGCCTGGATGAGAATGGTGAGGCAAAAACCCTCATCATGGGGTGTTACGGTATCGGTGTTTCACGCATCGTTGCGGCCGCGATTGAACAGAACCATGATGAATATGGCATCATCTGGCCGCAGGCAATCGCCCCGTTCCAGCTGGCGTTGATACCGATCAACATGCATAAATCCCAGCGTCTACGCGATGCCGTCATTCCCTTTTACCATGACCTGCAAAATGCCGGCATCGAAGTATTGCTGGATGACCGGAAGGAACGCCCGGGGGTGATGTTCGCCGATGCTGAACTCATCGGCCTCCCGCACCGGTTGGTCTACAGTGAACGCGGCCTGGACGCCGGTACGATTGAATACAAGGGCAGACGCGACAGGGAAAACCAGGAAATCCCGCTGGCCGATGCCATCGCGTTCATCCGGTCAAAACTGGGGGAACCAGGAAAGGATTTGTAAATCGTGGTACATCCACCTATATGCCTATAGTCCTTTCAACCGCAGCGATTATTTCCTGAAAACACTGAAGAGCTTGTCGAGTCCGGTCTTGTCCATCTTTGTCACCTGCTCCATCTCCCCGGCATCGAGCCAGATCCCGTCACAGGCGGAACACTTGTCGACCTTTATTGCCCTGTAGTCAATTTCGATCAGCTCCATCCCGCACTTGGGACACATCATATAGTGCAGTGCCTTCCGCTTTTTCTTTTCTTCCTCCGCAAGTCTCTTGTGTTTCTCCTCCTCGACCTTCTTCTTGTTCTCAAATTCCATCCTCGCAAAATATTCCGCTTCTTTTTTACTTGGTTTCATGTGCATTACACCTTTCTTCTGTTTATTGGAATTTATCTTCAATCGTTCCTGGCAAGGCAACAGGAATCTGCCTGCAGCGACTGTGTCCATCGTTGCGACCAGCCACTACAACACCAGAATGGCACGTCTAACGTAAAGCCGATGACACCGGGACCAGCAGATTATAACGATTTTACTTTACACCTGACTTGATTTATCGAATCTCAAACCGATCGAATTCCTGAACCCCGGCAGGGACACATTCCACATTCAGTACATGCGCTGATTCCGGCCCCCTGCCGAGCCACTGCCGCAATTCATCCAGTTGCGGGGTTTCACCACAGGCATACACCTCCACACGTCCATCGGCCAGATTACGTACCCAACCGGTAAGCCCCAGCAGGG
>MGXK01000068.1:0-32036 GCA_001802375.1 Gammaproteobacteria bacterium RBG_16_51_14 | reverse complement strand
AAACAATGAATTGCATTTTTCATATAATTATCAAAAAGTTATGTTGTTACTTCCCCACCGCGACAGTGTCAAGGCATGCAATATCCAGCCGCTGACGATCAAGCAAGCTGCTGGTATTGAACACAGGAGAATAATACATATTTATGTTTTACCATCAACTTCTTGATGTATATAATCTTTTCACTATGACTTGCGGTCTTCTTCCGGGAGTACAGCTGAGAGAGAACCAATACTTCCCGCCAGTGAACCCGCCGGTGCAACTGTTGATCATTGTTCGGACAGTGCAACATAGGCACCGGTTATAGCCTGACGATGCCGCTACTGGTACGGAGAATCTTTACAAACAACAGCACATCTAACTACATAATTATTCAAATTGTTCACAACCAACTGAAAACCATTGCCATGAATCCAGCTAACATTCCTACCAGAAAAGGGGTTCACGGTGAGGAGATCGAGACCCGTCCGCTTCAAGTTGAAGAGTGGCTGGAATCCCTGCCCTATATTGATTCTGTAAAAACCTGCGCACTTCTGCAGGAGGCCTTGCAGGCAACCAACAAACAACAAGTCACATCGTCGACACGCCTGGAACTGGTTGAACTCTATAACTGGCCATATCAATACTACATAGACTCCCAGGTAAAAACAGGTGCGCAACATACACCACAGTCCACTGATACCATGTTGCATCAGGTACAGTCATTGAAACAGATCGCTGTCCAACTGAGTTTTTCGTGCAAACTCGCGGTTGAAGAAGTACTCAACAGGAAGACCTTGTGGAAACAAGGCAAGCCACCGTTGCAGCCCATGTTGATGTCGCTTAATTATCTGTCACATGCCCTGATATTCAGCTTTCTGGAATATGCACCAACACCGAAAAAAGTATGGAGCGAACTGAACCTGATCTATTCTTTTGCTGAGGGACTTGGCCAACAGAAAACCACCCTGGAGTTACCGGGCCACAAGGCAAAAACCCGTAGCTCTATCGAACATGCCTATAAACGAATTATTCTGGCGTCACTTGCCGATCCGTACCATCTCCCTTTCGGTGCCATCTGGGAAATCTATGACCAGCTGAACGATTGGGCAGAATACAGCCAGTTGCATGAATACCGGCTTGTTGATAACCCGACGGGTTATTTTGTCCTGAATCTGAACAGTGATTCCAAACCACTCCCCTACATCAAGTTTGATGGCAATAATGCTGATGCAATGCACAGGCTGCTTGATACCACACCCCTGGAGAATCTTATCCAGCAATATGTCGAACGGTTAAAAATGGGGCAACCGGTCGACAGCACCATCAGACTCACCCCATTTTTTGCCAAATCATTGATGGGCCATATGCTCAAGGCATGGGGGCTACCCCCCAAACGCTACCTGCAACGCCTGCCAAAAGCGGGGCAACTTGATCTCGTGTGCGGGATGAATCCGGTCTATTTTTTCTGTAATGACCAGAAGGATTTTATCCGGTCACTTGTATTGGATGACAACGAAGATGATTTTATGACGGAAGAGCCTGATCGACTGAAAAATCAGGCGTCTTCTGTTTTTCCCACCGAACAATGGCAGATCGTTGACCAGGGTGCGGGCGGATATGCCCTCATCAATAATGGCTGCCCGAAAAACCCGGTACGCGTCGGGGATTTGGTGGCGATACGGCACCCTGATGATGATCAGGGTTACTGGACGCTGGGCCTTATCCGCTGGTTGATAATCGGAAAAAATAAAATCCATAAAATCGGCATTCAGAATCTGGCAGCATCAGCAAGGGCGGGGGCGGTCAGGGCATGCAGTGAAAGCAATCTGGATAGAGAATACAAACGTGCATTAATTATCAGCCATAATGGCAGTGCGGCGGATATTTCAATAATTACTGATAAAGGCATGTATGTTTCCGGACGGGAACTGGAAATGGAATTTGATGGCAAAAGGATAATAATGAAAGCCAAGGATCTTCTCGAAGCCACAGTTGGTTTTGAATATTTCAAATGTACCCCGGACTGACCGGTTTGAATTATTTCCCGGTCTGATCCCCTTCGTCCAGCAACGAGCTTATCGGCACGGACAGGATATCCTTCATCTCATCATGACAGGTTTCAAAAAAAGATTGTAATGAACGCTCCCACCCGTCACGCGGATTTTTTATACCTTCAAAAGGGAAACGACAATGCAGGATTTTCTGCAAGTCATACAAAGTCAGTGCAGCGAGATCCCTTGTTAATATCCAGTCACCGGAAGAAGTGTAATTAACCCACTTCTCCCTGAGCAAATGCTCGAATATCTCATCAACCTCGGCCTGGGGTAATGTTATTCCCCGTCTTTTTAACCCGGGAATATCCAGGCTATTGCCATGCTTCTGCGCCGACCATAACTGACCGATAATACGAAAGGCATCCCGGAATTCCCATCCTGTCCCGTACACGCCACACTTCTCTTGTTCCGTCTGGAATGAAGAAAAACAAAATGTAATATGGGCACCAAGAAGAACGATGACCCATGAAACATAAATCCAGACAAGGAACAACGGTATAATCGCGATTGCCCCATAGATAGTCTCATAGGTGGTCATGGCCATGACGTAAATACCGAATCCGTATTTGGCAAATTCAAACAGGAGTGCAGAAAAGAGGCTGCCGATGAGGGCATGCAGTCTGTTTACATAACCATTAGGGACCAGGATATAGACAAGAGCAAAGGCCAGCCAGGTGCTCAAAAATGGCAGCCACGATAATAAGCGTGTCCTGATCTGCAGGGCAGAATCAACATCACTGATAACCGGCAGTGACAATAAATAGGATGTGGATACCAGACCTGCACCCACCAGAAGCGGGCCAAGGGTAAGCACAGCCCAGTACACCAGGAAACGGGCCAGGGGGTTGCGCCTTCTGCTGATACGCCAGATATGATTAAAGGCACTGTCTATGGTCGCCATAAGCATAATAGCGATTGCAAGTAAAAGGATGCTGCCCGTTATTGTCAATTGGGAAGCCTTGATTGAAGAATCCAGAATATATTTCTGCACAGTGTCCCCGAAGCTGGGTACAAAATTACTGAACACAAACGCCTGGATGGATTCTGATACACCCTCCAGCAGCGGTAATCCGCCAAAAAATCCGAACATGACTGTTACCAGCGGCACTATGGACAGCAGGGTTGCATAGGCAAGTGACGAGGCAATCTGCAAGCCATTTTGAAGATAAAACTGCCTGCTGGAATAGCGTATGAAATGGAATATTCGCGTTACGCCTGCATGCACAGAAACGGGAATGGCTGCGATGTTCGACATAGTCATTACAATGGAATAAATACTGGTTGATCCTACTCGCATAACCGTGGTTATGCACAGCCCTGGTAATGAACATGGATTTCCTGCCAGATCATATCGCTGCTAAAGAAATTTTCCTGATTTTTTGCGCTGCGACCTCTATGCGCCCGAAGAATTGCCCCTGGGGTATGCCCGGTACGAAACCGAAGACAGGATGAGAAAATGCCCTTGTGGCAAACTCTGTGGTAAATTGTTTTACCATGAAACTTATCCTTGCCATTCAACCTTGTATTCAGCATCGACCGCAGGGGAACAGAAACATTTATTCATATATCGAATTGAAAGAAAACATCCATGAAGGTAACGATATACCATAATCCCCGCTGCTCTAAATCAAGACAGACACTTGAACTGCTGGGCAGTCAGGGAATCCGGCCCGAGATCATTGAATATCTGAAAACCCCGCCGGACAGGAGCACCCTGAAAAATATACTGAAACTCCTGAATATGAAACCGCGTGATCTGATACGCAAGCAGGAATCCATATACAGGGAAGCCGTCCTGGATGATGACAGTCTGCATGATGACCAACTCCTCGATGCCATGCTGGAACATCCCGTTCTTATTGAACGGCCGATTGTCCTTGCCAATGGCAAGGCCAGAATTGGCCGGCCGCCCGAATCTGTTCTCGAGATCCTTTAACAGCGTTACCGCCATGACAGACCTGCTCGTCCTCTATTACAGCCGCCACGGCAGTGTGGCGAATATGGCGCGGCACATCGCACACGGTATTGAATCAGTCAGGGATTGCACTGCACGTCTGCGCACAGTACCGCCGGTATCTGCCGTCTGTGAGGCTTGTGAAGATGATATTCCCGCAGCCGGCCCTCCCTATGCAAGCCATGATGATTTGCAGGAATGCGACGGACTTGCACTGGGCAGTCCAACCCGCTTCGGAAACATGGCAGCCCCGTTAAAATACTTCATCGACGCAACAGGCGACCTGTGGTTGTCCGGGACGCTTGCCGGCAAACCGGCAGCAGTTTTTACATCCACTTCCAGCCAGCATGGCGGCCAGGAAAGCACCCTGTTATCCATGATGCTCCCGTTGCTGCATCATGGCATGATCATTATGGGTCTGCCGTACCAGGAACCGGAATTAATGACGACGCAAAGTGGTGGCACACCCTATGGCCCGACCCATGTGGCAGGTCCGGACAACAAACTCCCCATATCAGATCATGAAAAACGCCTGTGCATCGCCCTAGGGAAACGCCTTGCCCTTACTGCCGCCATGCTTGGAAAAGGCAGAAAATCGTAAGAAAAAAGCCAGCCATCGCTGCTATTCAAAATGTTCCTTTACAGGACCTGCGGGATGGCCGGACGACAATTCATCCAGCAAGGTCCTTACAAAGGGGATTGTGATCCTGCGCTGCGCGGCAAGTGAGGCAACATCGATCCTGTCCAGCATGTCCATCAGGGTCGGCATATCGCGATCGACCCGGTTGATCAGGTAAGACGCCACTTCATCCGGCAATTCAAAAGCCCGGTTCCGGGCACGCCTTTGCAGCGCCGTAATCTTGTTTTCATCATCCAGCTGCTTGAGATGATAGCTTAATCCCCAGGACAGCCGTGACTTCAGATCCGGCAGATGTATGCCGGTACTGTTCGGGGCTGTTTTACCTGCAATCGCAATCGAGTGCCTGGCATCACGCAGCCGGTTATATAAATGCAGCAATGCCTGCTCCCATGCTTCACTCCCGGCAAGCCTGTCGATATCATCGACACACACCAGGTCCAGGGAATCCAGTCCCTGCAACAGCGCCGGTTCTATCTCGTCAGACTGTGCCAGGGGAATATACGCAGCACTCCTGCCTGCTTCTGTTGCATACCGGCAGGTTGCCAGTAGCAGATGACTTTTACCTGTGCCGGTCTGCCCCCAGAGGTAGATACAGGTATTGATTTTACCAACGGCTGCCTGCTGCAGCTGCTGACAGACCTCCCTGTTTTCACCGGGCAAAAACAATTCAAAACTGGTCTTGTCAGAATTCCCGAATCGAAATGCCAGTTGTCCTGTCGTTACATTACTTTCGATCATGGTGTATAAAAACTGCTCTCCTTATACCGATCACAAAAATAACGTAACAAAACCGTAAGGATCGCAGCGACCGGAAGCGCCAGCAGGATACCAAAGAAACCGAATAACTGGCCGCCGGCCATGACTGAAAAGATAACGGCAACGGGATGCAGACCAATACGATCACCGACCAGCCATGGTGATAACAGCATGCCTTCAATAAACTGGCCGGTACCAAATACAATGAACACAAAAACCAGGTGCATGAGATCATGAAATTGCATGAATGCAGCGATCCCCGCAACCGTGACTCCGACAACAAAACCAAGATAGGGGACAAAACTTACCAGACCGGCAAGCATGCCGATTAATAAGGCAAATTCAAGTCCGGTAATCCATAAACCGATGGAATAAATAATGCCCTGTCCCAGCATCAGCATCAGCTGACCACGCAGAAATTCCGCCAGGACTGCATCACATTCACTGACGAGTCTGACCACTACCGGTTCATAATGGCGAGGGATTAATTCATGAATTCTGGCTACCAGGGTATCCCAGTCGCGGAGCAGGTAGAAGGTAACAACCGGGATCAATACCAGATAACTCAGCCAGACCAGAAACCATTGCCCGGACTGGGTCACTCTTCCCAGTACCAGACCAATCACATTGCCTATATCTTTCCAGTTACTGGCAATGGCGTTTTTCATGCTATCAAGATGGATATTTGACACTTCAATACCCAGTCTCGAGGACACCCACGGCAGCAGTTCAGCCTGGGCCCAGGTGATCATCTGGGGAAGGCGGATAATCAACCGGGCCAACTGATCCTCAATGAGTGGCAGCAGTACCAATAATGATGACAAGCCAATAATCGACATCAGAAAAAATACGAAAATAACCGACAGAGTCCTTGAACAGCGTATCGTTTGCAGTCTGTCGACTGCCGGATCGCCCAGGTAGGCCAGAAATGCCCCGATCAAAAAAGGGGTAAGCACCGGGGCCAGGAGATATAAAACCCAGACACCGAGGAGGACACTGATCAGCACCAGCCATTTCTGCGCGTCAGACATAGCAGTCATTATTCCGGCATCAGTCGATATGAGTAATTATCAGCGGCAGTGGATTCAAGGGTCCTGCCCAGGGCAATTGCCTGTGTAATCACCATTTCCCCGCCATGGACCCTGAGCTGGAAAGTGACTTGCCCGGGTTCAACACGTTTCACGTTGACCCTCAAGACAGAATTCAGTGACGCAAGGTATCTCAAGGTACGTGCGTATTGATCCAGGTTAACAACATCACTTACGATGATATCAACCGTGTTCTCCTGCACATCACCACCGCTATCGGCAAACC
This sequence comes from Gammaproteobacteria bacterium RBG_16_51_14, assembly GCA_001802375.1. Classification (GTDB taxonomy): domain Bacteria; phylum Pseudomonadota; class Gammaproteobacteria; order Eutrophobiales; family Eutrophobiaceae; genus RBG-16-51-14. The sequence goes on along the minus strand of MGXK01000068.1, from coordinate 25,338 downwards.
GGCTGGCCAGGTGATCAACCAGGCCATCGATGCCCTCATCCAGCACGACCTCCGGCAGGTCACCCTCTGTCGTCCAGTTTGACGCCTGTTCATTGATGTAGACCGTCCAGCGCGCCTCCCAGACCGACGGGATGACCTGTTCAATCATCCCGGTCAGAACGACATCTGCCTGATAGCGTCCGGAAGCCGAAATGACAGGTTCCCTGAATCCTGCCCATAGATCACTCGCCTTGAGGCTTGCACTATCCACAAGATCGAGCAGGGGGAAAATCAGGGCGACGCCGCGTGATTGTGCACGCTTTTCCATGACGCGCAGATAACCGGTACCATCCTCCGGATTGACATACTGGCGTCCTTCCGGGCCTTGAGAAGCCAGCCATACCAGTATCGACGGCCTCTCCTTGCCCCATAGCGGGATACCATAATTACGCATAATGTCATTCAGCGCAGATTCATCAAACTGTACCCAGAGATTCATCGCCTGCGGCTCGGGACGGGAAGTGTCTTTTTGATATCTGTATTGCAGTAGATAGCGCTCAGCCTGTGCCATGACAGTGCTAAGTGCCGCCCGGTCAGGGGCGTTACGATCACCGGTAAGTTTGACCAGCACAACCCGCAGTGCTGTTTTAACAGCCTGTTTGCGCGTGTCACCAGACTGGTCAGCTACAGGTACTTCGGCCTCATACAGACCGGATATGGTTATCGCAAAGGCAGATGCCGGTAACCAGCAGAATGTGATCGCAAGCATACCTGCAATGATGGCAGACCTGGCAGGGGGTAATTCATGGCGGCAGATCATCTGACTTTCCGGTAAAATCGGTGATATATATTCATGGCGAGCACGCTATTCAAGACTCGTGGACAAGTCAAGGATTGCGACACAAGGGTTGCCCCGATACCATTACGCACAATGGACCATAAAAAACCTGAAAAACTGAGTTATCTGGATGCCGGCGTCAGCATTGAAAACGGCAACCGGCTCGTTGATCGTATCAAGGCAACAGCAACGGCCACCCATCGCAGCGGCGTGATGGCGGGTCTGGGGGGATTCGGGGCCTTGTTTGACCTCGCCCCCCTTGGCTACAGACAGCCGGTGCTCGTATCAGGGACGGATGGCGTGGGCACCAAGATAAAGATTGCCATAGATTCTGGCAAACATGACACGATTGGCATTGATCTGGTCGCCATGTGTGTCAATGATCTGATCGTCCAGGGTGCCGAACCCCTTTTCTTCCTTGATTATTTTGCCTGCTCAAGTCTGGATGTCGATACTGCGGAAACTGTCATCAAGGGGATAGCACGCGGCTGTATTGAATCAGGCTGTGCCCTGATCGGTGGCGAAACGGCAGAAATGCCCGGTATGTACCAGGCAGGTGACTATGATCTGGCCGGTTTCTGTGTCGGTATTGTGGAACGCGATGCGATCATCGATGGCAGGCACGTTCGGCCCGGTGATGCCCTGATCGGGATCGCATCGAGTGGCCCGCATTCCAACGGTTATTCACTGATCCGCAAGATACTTGCACATACCGATGTGCATCTTGATGACACCCTTGGTAATAAACCGTTACTGGAGATCCTGCTGGAACCCACGCGGATTTATGTCAAACCCCTGCTTGCCCTGATCAGGCAGTTGCCGGTAAAGGCGCTCGCACATATTACCGGCGGGGGGCTGCTTGAAAACATACCCCGCGTCCTGCCGCAAGATACCAGTGCCGTCATTGATATCAACCGCTGGGTGTTTCCACCCATTTTCAACTGGTTACAGGCGCAGGGGAATGTCGAAACGGTCGAGATGTTTCGCACATTTAATTGTGGCATCGGAATGGTGGTGTGTGTTGCCCAGGAACATCTCGGGCAGGCGATGAAACTCCTGCAGGAGCAGGGAGAGACCGTATGGGAGATCGGCAGAATTGACAAGCGGGCTAATGGTTGCAGTCAGGTCATCATGCAAGGGCAATGAAGAACCCTGCGGCAAGACCGCAGGGTATCAAAATCAAAACAACCCAGGCTGGCTGTCGTCATTCCTGCGAACGACTGCATGGATTTATGCCCTGCGGGTAAGCAGGAGATACGAACCCAGGGATGGGTGAGGTAGACAGCGTCGGGAACACGCTGCCGAGTGCGACTCAGGACGCCTATAGGGATATAGGTGATAGAAAACGTCGGGAACTGGTTTTCGAGACAAAGCCGAAGCAGGAATCCAGAAAAAAAATACTGGATTCCGCATCATACCCTCAGGGCACAAGAGTGCGGAATGACATCCATAAGGAAACCCTGTAGCAAGACTACAGGGAATTACAAGTTAAACAAACTCCGCCTTATCCGGAGCCATTATTTCTGCCAGTCCTGGTTTTCAATATCTCCTGTATTGCAGCCAGAAACCCGCGCAGGATATTCGTTTCACTTTGATCCGGTTGCGCCCGGTTGAGCAGACGTTTCATCCTCCGCATCAGCCACTTCGGTCTGGCCGGGTCAAGATACCCGACATCAATCATACACTGTTCGAGATGGTGAAAAAGCTGCTGCATCCGGCCGTGATCGGCAAGCGGAATCCGGTCCCTTCCGGCCAGACCGGGATCAGCAGGTTCATCACAGGCCCTCATAATTTCATAGCAGATAATCTGGACGGCGGAAGCGATATTGAGAGAACTGAATCCGGTATTGGTCGGGATCTGAACGACGGAATTACACAGCTCGAGCTCTGCATTGCTCAGACCCGAACTTTCCCTGCCGAACACAATCGCAACAGGACCTGCCCTGGCACTATTCACCACATCAGTCGCACACACCCTTGGGTCAAGCGCAGGCCACGGGATACTGCGTTCCCTGGCGCTGGTCGCAATCACCCTGTTGCAATCAGTCACAGCAACCGCCAGTGAGTCCACGACCCGTGCCTGGGCAAGAACATCATCCGCCCCCGCCGCCCGCACCGTTGCTTCAGCGCTCGGGAATATTTTCGGCCGCACCAGATAAAGATTCCTGAGCCGCATCGTCTTCATCGCCCGAGCTGTCGCCCCGATATTGCCCGGGTGCGTCGTTTCCACCAGAACTATCCTGATATTGTCAATCACGTTAAACTTCATACGACTATTTCGCTGTAATAATAACTGTTGAACAGGTGGCTCCCCCGGGAGAAACTTATGTATCCGATGCTGAATACCGTTATCCATGCTCCCCAAGGTGTGGAAGATGCTACTGTATGACAGACGGATCTGTACACATGATATCTGTGAAATTTAACACGGAAAGTGAGGCCTGGTGACTCAAAAATCAATAGAGGGGTATGGGTATTGCGCTCTATGTGGCAGTAATGATGTGAATACTGCCAGTCCTCTCCTTACAGCGGCCGGTTTTGATGGAAACGGTAACTATTGCCTCTGCAGGTGTCTTCAATGTGGTGTAGTACAAACTTATCCAAAGCCTTCCACTGATCTACTGGCACAGGCTTACAATTCTGACTATTACGGCAGTAGTGACTCGAAATTTAACCGCCTGCCGGAGCTTTGGTCAAGATTCATCGGCAGAAGGCGTGCCAGGTGGCTGCTGAGACAGCACGGGGGCCCGGACAAACCCCTGCGTATTCTGGATATCGGATGCGGTCGTGGCGTGCTGTTGAATGCCTTTGCAGCTGCAGGTCATACTATAATGGGTACAGAACGTGAAGGTTCACCGTTCTCCGGTTTACCACATATACTATGTTGTGATCTTGCTGACCTTGAGGCACAGACAGGATCATTTGATATTATTGTCCTGTGGCATGTGTTAGAACATCTGAACAACCCTAAAGAGACACTGGCAAAAGCCAGGGATCTACTTGACAATTCAGGGAGCCTTTTTATTTCCGTCCCCAATTTCGGCAGTAATCAGTCACGATTATTCAATAATCACTGGTTTCACCTGGATTTACCAAGGCATCTATTTCACTTTGAATACACGTCTTTAGAGTTGTTACTCCGGACTGTTAATATGAAAATTACCAGACAAAACACGTGTGTATTTGATCAAAACACTTATGGATTTATTCAGAGCATACTGAATTACCTGCCCGGAATTAAAAATAATCATCTTTACAGCTTGCTCAAAAAAGATATGAACGTTACCTCGCTTTTTCTGTCTGTAGCCTATCTGCCGATTTTGTTTCCGCTTATGATTCTTGCTGTCACAGAACATTATATCTCCGGCTTATTCAGGCAGGGAGCATGTCTGACCATACAGGTCACAATTAATAATCATGATTAACAACAAGAAAATAGCAGTCGTCATGCCTGCCTATAATGCAGGCAGAACACTTGAAAAAACCTACCGTTTTTTGCCAATGGATATTGTCGATGACGTAATTCTGGTTGATGACTGCAGCTCTGATGATACATCAGATAAAGCCAGAAAATTGGGTATCCAGCACGTGATACGTCATGATACAAACAAGGGTTATGGGGCAAACCAGAAAACCTGCTACCGGAAGGCACTGGACATCGGGGCCGATATTATCATCATGGTGCATCCTGACTATCAGTATGAACCAAAACTGGTTACGGCAATGGCCTCACTGATAGCCCAGGGAGTATTTGACTGTACATTGGGATCCCGCATCCTGGGCCAGGGGACCCTGAAAGGTGGCATGCCTGTCTACAAGTACATGGCCAACAGGATATTAACCCTTTATCAAAATCTTCTTATCCCTTATAAATTGTCAGAATATCACACAGGATTCCGGGCTTTTTCCAAAACCATTATCGAGAGCCTGCCGCTTGACCAGAACAGTGATGACTATATTTTCGATAACCAGATGCTCTTGCAGATCATCGGAGCAGGTTACTCCATTGGCGAAATCACCTGCCCGACACGTTATCTGGAAGATTCATCCTCCATCGGGTTCATGCGTTCAATCAGGTATGGACTCGCGGTAGTAACGACGACGCTTGAATACAAACTCGCCAGACTCGGTTTTATGAAAAGCAGGCGCTTTGATTTTCGCAAACCCGGTGATTTTCCGCTCAAGTAACCAGCTCCATCTGGGGGCCTTGCTGACCTGCCTGTTACTGGTATGGATCTCCTATTCTGATAACAGTAATCATGAACTGCTGCACTGGGATGATATAACCTACATCACGACCAATCCCTGGGTAACAGATCCATCGTGGTCCGGTATTTCTGATCTCTTTACGTCATTTCACTTGCAAAATTGGCATCCATTCACCTGGCTGAGCTATATACCTGATTACTATCTTTGCGGGAATACTGCCAGTTGCTATAAATTGACAAATACAGGCTTGCATGCAGTGAATGCCTTTCTTGTCTATTGTTTGTGCTGGTTGATGATCAATACCCTGATTCCTGATAATCAGGCACATCAGTCCAGGGTTTTTATTGCCAGTATCATCTCCGCATCCCTGTTTGCCGTACATCCCCTGCATGCCGAGTCCGTGATATGGGCAGCCGAGAGGAAGGATCTCCTCAGCAGCCTGTTTTATCTGTTATCGATAATATTTTATATTCGCCTGCATAACGGCAGGGACTCATGCAGGGCGGATATGCCTTTCCTGTTTTTCTGCTTTTCCCTTTTTTCAAAACCAATGGCGGTTAGCCTGCCAATAGTGCTATTGCTGCTGGATGTTTATCCATTACAAAGATTTGCCTCCAGGTCATCAAGCCAACGTTTCCATATCTGTTTTATCGAGAAAATCCACTATTACATTACTGCACTTGCTGTACTTGCCATAACAATCATATCCCAGGGCGTCGTCAAGACAGTGCAACCTCCGGTAATTGATAAAATCAATATCTCAATTTCCGCCGTACAACATTACCTGCTCGCCTTTTTTTATCCGTTTACTCTGTCTCCTTTTTATCCCATGGAGATACTGAATACGGTTCCACAGGGTTATTTATACTTATCCGGTTTCCTTGGAATGCTTTTTATTGCAGGACTGGTAATGACAAGGCAGAAAGTGTTATTGCTTGTTTTTACATTTTTCCTGATAGCACTACTGCCTGTCATCGGGATCATAAAAGTAGGTGAGCAGGCTTATGCCGACAGGTATACCTACCTGCCGATGACAGGTTTTTACCTGCTGACCGGTTATCTGGCCGCTGAAGCCATCTTCAGGGCTGGCTGGTACCGGGTCATATCGATTAGTGCAATACCACTCGTGATACTGCTTTTGGCCTTGCATACACATCAGTATAAGGACGTCTGGCGCTCTGATTTATCCTTATGGGATTATGTTGTCAGCAAATACCCCCATATATCCACGACAGCACATCAAAATCTCGGCAACAGCTATTACGAACTGGGCAACTTTCATGATGCTGCTATTCAGTATGCAAATGCGATTGAATTGAACAAACACAAGCTTTCAGCTTACTCAAATCTTGCTTTAGCCTATGGCAAACTGGGAGAGAATGAAAAATCACTTGACACCTATATGACGGGAATAACAAATAATCCTGAAAATCCATTGGCGTATATCCAGGCCGGAGATTATTTTTATGCCGACAGACAATATAAACGCGCTTTTGATTACTATAAACGTTCGATCGAGGTCGAGACCAACTATCCATATGGTTTGCTGCGGCTGGGCAGATTATTCATACAGCTTGGTGACATTAAACAGTCAATTCGTGTTCTTGAATCCGTGCCGGCAGATTCCCCCGTCGATCTCGAGGCAAAATTACTGCTTGCACAAGCTCATTCTTATCATAACAAGGATATCGCCCTGGGCATTTTAACCAGACTGAAGAAAACATATGGATATGGCTATGACGGGAGAATTGATAAACAGATTGAGCAGCTTGAATAAATGATACAGACCGGATTGATATTTTTGATCCGGCTATACGCAGATCATCGTTGCACTGTAAAACTGGTTGTTTTCGCCAAGGTATTAAACAACCTGGTTAATTTCATAACTGGTGTGAATACAGGTGATCTTGCCATGTTGAAAATATCTTTTCTGGCGATGCTGCAGTTAAACATCAGTTATGCCCCATTGCCATTATTTCTTGTATTGTCATCCCGATATTGACCGGATGCGTCATTTTCACCAGATCAATCCATGGTATTGTCAATCATGGTAAACTTCATACGGCGATATCAGTGTAATAATATAATCCCGTTAAACAGGTATTTGCCATCCCGGAGAAATTTATGCACCCCATGTTGAATATTGCTATCCGTGCTGCCCGCGCTGCGGGCGATGCGATTGTGCGCCAGATGGATCGTGTACAGGATATCTCCGTCCAGGTAAAAAGCAGGAATGATTTTGTCACGGACGTGGACAAGGCGGCGGAGGCAATCATCATTAATACAATCCATACATCGTTTCCACAACACGCGTTTCTTGGGGAAGAAACCGGCGTAACAGGTAACAGTGATTACCAATGGATCATCGACCCGCTGGACGGTACGACCAATTTCCTGCATGGTTACCCGCAATTTGCCGTATCCATCGCATTACGACACAAAGGTATTCTGGATCAGGCCGTCGTCTATGACCCTCTCCGGCAGGAACTTTTCACCGCCAGCCGCGGCCAGGGAGCCCAGTTGAATAACCGCCGCATTCGCGTCAGCAACCAGCTTACCCTTGAGGGGGCATTACTCGGGACCGGTTTCCCGTTCAGGGATAACGATATTCTGGAAGACTACCTGAATACCTTCCGGGCCTTCTTCCCGATGTCTTCCGGGATCAGGCGGGCCGGGGCGGCAGCACTTGACCTGGCCTATCTTGCCTGCGGACGACTCGATGGTTTCTGGGAATTCAGACTGAATATCTGGGATATTGCAGCAGGCGCCCTGCTGATCCAGGAGGCCGGTGGCCTGGTGGGAGAACTGTCGGGGGGAGTGAATTATATGGATTCCGGCAATATCGTTGCCGCCAACCCAAAATTGTTCAAGGTAATGCTGAAGGCGTTGCGGGATATGCCGGCAACCTGTCAAGAACAAGTATAAAAAACAAGAGTGGCATATCATGATCAATAGACCCGGCAGGCTGGCGATACAAAACACAGAAATCTGCAGGGGTGAAGGATTTATGGATAATGAGTATATCATTATACATTCATAACTTCGGGGCGTTGCATCGATATGAGTACATTACTGCCATTGACGAGTGTGCTGGAATTTCTCATTGAACTGGTGTCCGAGCAGATAACCTCGCTGATCTATCAAAAGTATGTTAAAGAATAACGGACTGTCATCATCATGCGTTCACTACTGAACAAGCTAAAAGGAACATGCTTGCATCCACAGTGGCTATCAGATCGATACCATACTCAATCCAGGCGATTACTGGCTAATATTTTGTCAGGGAGGGTAATTGATATAGGCAGTGGTGATAGCAACCATTCCAGTTATATTGCTTCGGGTGTCGATTTGCTACGATTTGATTATCCAGACACCCATTGTCGCTATAATAGTCCACCCCACGTGTTTGCCGATGCAGCTCAGTTGCCATTAGCAGATTCATCAGCCGATGCAGTTTTATTGCTTGAGGTGCTCGAGCATGTGGAGCAATTCGAGCAGGTTCTAGCCGAGATACAACGCATCCTAAAAGCGGACGGTGAATTGTATCTTTCAGCGCCGTTCATCTATCCGGCACATGATGTGCCTTATGATTTTCATCGCTTTACACGACACGGCCTGGTAAAGGATCTTGCCCGTCATGGACTGAACGTTGTAACTATCAAACAGCACGGTAATTCGTTTGTGGTCGCGCTGCAAATGCTTAATTTGTCACTGTTAGAGCAGGTTAAAAAGACTATGGACTGTTCATCTGTTATGGGTCTTTTACTGGCCATATTTTGCTACCCGCTATGTATTACGATAAACTTGCTCGCCCTTCTCCTACTTGGCTTAAACAATAGTAATGCAGCGGTGTTTGGTCATTTCGTTGTGGCCAGGCCTGTTCGACCCCAGTGTGAAAGCAATTGAATGTTCTACTCCTGACCACATCATTTCCACTTGAAGATGCATCCTCAAGTGGAATTTTTGTTTACCGTCTTTCACGGCAACTGGCAAGGCAACATCAGGTAACTGTTCTAACACCTGCTGATGCGTGGCATTGCGAAGTAATAAAAACTGGTGATATTACAGTCGTGCCGTTCCGATATGCCCCGGTAAAATGGCAGATATTGGCCCATGCGCCTGGTGGAATTCCCGTCGCCTTGAAACGAAATCCATTGATGTATCTGTTACTACCACTACTACTGGGGGGGATGTTGTACGCCTGTCTCAGGAATGGGAAAACGATGGATGTGATTCATGCCAATTGGGCTATCTGCGGTGTGGTCGCGGGCCTTGCCGGCAAAGCCCTCGGCATATCCGTGGTAACTACCCTGCGGGGAGAAGACATGACACGTGCTGCGTGCAAGCTACTGGATAAACTACTTCTGAAACTCTGTATTTGCTTATCTGACGGCATGGTCGGCGTGAGTCAGACCATTGTGGATTTTCTCAGACAAAGGACTGTACCCGGCAAGACCCATGTATGTCTAATTGAGAATGGGGTTGACGATGCATTGTTGTCTATTCAGCGTGAGTATAATGATATCAAGATTTTACGCTTGATTACCATCGGTAGTCTGATCCCGCGTAAAGGTATGGATGTGATCCTGAAGGCGTTGAATGCGTATACTGGCCAGATACCGCTGACCCTGACCATCGTCGGGGAGGGTGTTGAAGAAATTGCTTTGCGACGTTTGGCGCAGGAGAATGATCTGGCCGAGAGGGTGCATTTCATCGGGGCAGTAAAACCCGATCACATACCTCGACTTCTGCAACAGCACGATGTATTGATCCTGGCCAGTTATAGTGAAGGTCGCCCAAATGTCATACTCGAAGCCATGGCTGCAGAAATGCCCGTCATTGGATCTGATATACCCGGTGTGGACGAGCTGGTAAGAGACGGCGAGACAGGCTTTCTGTTTAAGGCCGGTGACACGTCTGAACTGGCTGCCAGCATAGACAGTTTACTGCAAACACAGGCATCTCTCAGGAGGATGGGGCGCAATGCCCGTCAGGACATTCTACAGCGCGGCTTGGTCTGGCAAACTACGGCTGATAAATACTCCACGCTTTACCGAACTGTGATGCGGGCAAACCGATAATGTGCGGAATCGTTGGTCACATAAGCTCTCATCCGGGGACTACTGATCAGAAGGCTGTTGCCCATGGCATGCAACAAATGAGTCATCGCGGCCCAGATGGTGAAGGGCTATTGAATCTACCGTATGTCAGTCTGGGACATAGAAGACTCAGTATTCTAGATATTGTGGGCAGCCCACAACCCTGGTCATCTACCTGCGGTAGATATCACATGGTCTTTAATGGTGAGATTTACAACTACCTGGAACTGCGTGAGGAATTACAGCGGGCTGGTTATCAATTTCGTAGTCGGGGCGACACCGAAGTTCTGCTAACACTGTATCAACGTTATGGGAGTGAGTGTCTGGGAAAGCTGAATGGGATGTTTGCCTTTGCTATATGGGACAGCGAGACACGTAGTCTGTTTATCGCCCGTGACCGTGTTGGTAAAAAACCCCTGTATTATGCGCACAAAAATGACGAACTGGTATTCGCTTCAGAATTGGCAGGCCTGTCTGGTTTCAGCTTTCTCTCTAATGAAGTGAACCTGTATGCGATCAGTGATTTCTTTGCTCATGGATTCATCGGTGAGAACCGAAGCATATTTAAGGAAATACATAAGCTGCCTCCGGCGCACTATTTGATCTGGCGTGAAGGCAAACTGAACATACAGCGCTATTGGCAGATGCCCCTGCCGGTCCATGAGACAAGAACTGAGATGGATCTATGTGAGGAACTCAGGCATCTGCTGGATGATGCGGTGCGTATCAGGCTGCGTAGTGATGTTCCTCTCGGGGCATTTCTAAGCGGGGGGCTGGATTCAAGCATCATTGTTGCAACCATACGGCGGCTGGGCTACGAGCTGTCTACCTATAGCATAGGTTTTGAACAGGGCAGCTATGATGAGAGTCAGCAAGCAGCATCTATAAGCGCACAACTTGACACCCGTCATCATCTGAAGAGGGTGGATATTCTGGTTGATGAAGCCGTTGAACACTGTCTCAAGGCATTTGGTGAACCCTTCGCCGATCCATCCGCCATTCCCACCTGGTATCTGTGCAAGTATGCCAGCACCGAGGTGACTGTTGCCCTGTCGGGTGACGGCGCAGATGAATTATTTGCCGGCTATCGCCGTTATGCAGCGATGCAAATGCTACAGCACTATTTGAAATTGCCTGCCTGGTTGCGCGAAGGGCTGGTGGGCAAACTGGTCGATCTGTTGTCGGAACCCGATACGTATTTTGCCGCGAGCCCGGTAAAAAAACTCAAGCTTTTCTACGCCCTGCTAAGACGTCATGATCTGTCGCCTGCAGATCCTCTGGCGCAAACTTTTAATTACACAGAGAGACAAAGATTATTGGCTGATATCATCCAGCCACCACATCAGTTTGATTTTATTTCAACCTATGATTTACATGGTCAGGATCGAGTGACACAGATGCTCATGGCTGATCAGCATACCTATCTTCCGGAGGATATTCTGACCAAGGTGGACAGAATGAGTATGCGACATGGGTTGGAGGTACGCAGCCCCTTCCTTGATTATCGGGTGATTGAGTTCTCAGATAAACTGCCGTTACATTACAAACTAGGAAACGGCACACAGAAATATCCACTTCGGAAATGCTATGCTGATGCAGTGCCGAAAGAGGTATTGACCCGCACCAAGCATGGTTTTTCCGTACCATTAGCGAACTGGTTCAGGAATTCACTGCGCGACGCTTTTCAAAACCTTGTATTTGATATGGATATGAATACAGGACTGAATCGGACTGAGGTGATGAAACTATGGCAGGCGCATCAAACGGGTCGCAGTGATCATGGCTTTAAACTTTGGAGTATCTTTGTCTACTCATACTGGTGGAAAAATCGATTTGGTAATATATGACCATAAGTGATTATCAACAAGATCTGTCGTTAAAATCCCCGATATTGCTGGATTATGAATATAAGCGTCCGAAAGTGGAAAAAATGCTGGCAATACTCAAGGATGCTGGCGCTATAGGCGACTCAAAAAAGGGTCTTGCGCTCGATATTGGTTGTTCGGGCGGTTTTTTTACTTCAGCGATCACTCCATACTTTAATCAGGTGCTTGGCCTTGATATTGATACCCATGCCCTGAAACTGGCCAACAAAAGTAATGAGGCTGACAATCTGACCTATCTTGCAGGAGATTCCCTGAATCTGCCATTGCCGGATAAATCGGTGGATTTGATCATCTGTAATCATGTCTATGAGCACGTTCCCGATCCTGAACAGATGTTTCGGGATATATACCGGGTTTTGAGTGATGAAGGTGTCTGTTATCTAGGGTCGGCTTCAATGCTGACACTAATCGAGCCGCATTATCACCTGCCATTTCTCTCATGGTTACCCAAGCCCCTTGCACATAGATACATGAGGCTTTGCGGCAAGGGAGATTTCTATTATGAGAACTTACGAACCTATGGTGGCATTCAGGAATTAATTAAAGATTTCAAGATCAATGATTATACGCTGGAGATTATTTCAAACCCGGATAAATTTCATGCCCGAGATCTATTGCCCAAGAATGGATTGCTCAGCAAGATCCCTTTGTTTATCTGGAAACTGTTTTACAGAGTGTTACCGACGTATATACTAATTCTTCGGAAGAAGAGACTATGAACCTTACCCTGCGCAAACAGCTTTTTAGAGCAATAAACTGGATATCCCGGCATTTTTTTGCCAGCCGACTCAATTTCGCTCACATACAGGCTTTCCTGTTCAATAATTCCTTCAAGAAATTTTTTAATTTTTTGCACGTGCATTGGGCCATGAAACGAGGGCACCCAAAAGTAAAGTGCTATCCGTATCTGTTCGTGATGGAAGTAACCAATGTCTGTAATCTCAAGTGCCCGTTCTGTCTCACCGGCAAGGGAATATCCGGTGGGCGTGATGTCAGACACATGGAGTTTGAGGAGGCAAAAAAGATTCTCGATCAGGTAGGAGATTATCTTTATTTTCTTCAGGTATATACCTGGGGAGAGCCGCTATTAAATAAAGATATTATAAAAATCATCGAATATGCCAAACAGAAAAATATCTATGTCATGATGTCTACCAATGCCACGGCGATGACACCTGCCTACAATGAGCGTCTGCTTGAGTCAGAGATAGACTACATCATGGTCGCTATAGACGGTGGTAGTGATGAGACCTACCGGCAATATAGAAAAGGCGGCAACTATGACAAGGTACTTGCCAATGTAAAGGATATGCTCAAACAGCGTCAGGAACAGGGGGGCCATTTGCCATTTCTGGAATGGCAATATATCGTCTTTCGACACAATGAGCATGAGGTTCGCAGTACTGAACAAATGGCCTATGAAATAGGCATTAATAAATTTACCCCATTACCAGCCTATGTTGAGGATGAAGCCTGGGCGGCTACCGATCCGGAGTACCGTACGGATCTCGGTAATCCTGAAAGGCTGTTTAACTGCGCCAGGCCATGGTCTCATCTGAATGTCAGGGCAGATGGAGGTGTTGCATCATGTTGTTACACCTTCTTTAAAAAAGACGACCTGGGAGAACTGAGCAGCAACAGTTTTCTGGAGATCTGGAATAACGATCATTTTCAACAGGCCCGACGGATCATAGTGCAGGCACGCAAGGGTGAGGAACTGGAGAAATCAGAGATTGCCTGTTATGACTGTATGCGCACCGGAATACGGCCTTCATTTATTGAGACGCCAACCGATACCCAGGAAAAACTGCGTGATATAGAAAAGGTTCACAAAGCGGGATGAACGGTTTTTGTTTTGTCTGTTATGCGAAACAGAGTTTCTATCAGTACGAGAGATAATAATTCTCCACACATGATCCATAAGCGGCTGGTGATGGCGAGCAATAGTGCCTGTGCGTCCGGCATGTGTGGAACCAGAAGAAAATAAAGTGTTGTTTCCCGCACACCAATTCCTCCCGGCACAAAAAGAATAATGAAACCTGCAAAGAAGCCAAGCGCCAGGCTTGAACCGACAGGCAGCCATATCTCGTAATCCAACGGAAAAATCATGTTGGAAAATACTACAAACGCAAGTCCGAACAGGCACCAGAACAGGACGTAATAACAGTAGATTGTAAATATGTGTCCTAGGGAGGGTAACGCCACATTGGCAAAAGCCTTTCCAACGCGTCCAGGCATGAAGCGAAGCATGGTCAACATTTTTGGATGCATGCATAAGCCGAGGAAGAAAAACATACCCAGCGCGTGCCATAGACCAAACTGCAGACCACTCGCTTGCAGCAGGGCCGGTAATCCGATGACCAGAGAAGAACTCGCCAGCATCGCGGTTTCGAGCAACAGGCTCAGGCTGGAGGTGGCGATGCCAATGTTTTCACGGCGAGCCAGTTCTGCACGAGAGGCATAAGACCATATACCGCCGGGGATATAGCGGGCGATAGAGGAAATCATCCAGATTCTGATAGCTCTCAGTACGGGAGGATGATGGCCAAGTACCCGCAGAATCAATAACCAACCGTAGGCATCCAGAATAAAAAGCACCGTGATACCGATGATCCCAAGCAGCATGAAAGGGATGGACAACTTAAGGTCAAGTTGTAAGATCTGTGCACTCTGCTGGTAAAGCAGACTCAGCATGAAGCCAAGCGCAATGATAATGAACAGGTAGCGAAGTATTTTCACCGTCAGGTCGTTCGTTTGATCTGCCTGGCAGGTGAGCCGGCTACGGTTGAATTAGCCTCTACAGATTTGTTGACCACTGAATTGGCACCAATAATAACGTTATCACCGATCGATATGCCATCGAGAATGGTAACGCCTGCACCTATCCATACATTATTACCTATGGTGATACCTTGTGCAGTATAACCCTGCTGATTTATCGGCATGTACGTCTGTTCATAAGCGTGTGAAGAGGCAACAATAAAACAATGGCCCGCGATCAGCACATCATTACCTATACGCAGACCACCGTTACCATACAGAATCGTCCCCTGCCCAATACCCGTTCGTTCTCCAATACTCACAAAGCCTTCAGGAGATCCCGCATTGATCATGACATGGCTACGTAAAAAGGAATCCTTGTTAATCGAGATGGCATGTGGATGACGTGAGGTTGCAATTAACTGGACTTCATC
This sequence comes from Gammaproteobacteria bacterium RBG_16_51_14, assembly GCA_001802375.1. Classification (GTDB taxonomy): domain Bacteria; phylum Pseudomonadota; class Gammaproteobacteria; order Eutrophobiales; family Eutrophobiaceae; genus RBG-16-51-14. The sequence continues at coordinate 10,133 of MGXK01000068.1, read as the reverse complement.
GTCTATAATGACTCCGGAATCCAGGCAGATCTGTCGTGGGCATCGCAGGGTTACCTGCCTGCCGACATAGGCCTTGCGATGGAAATGCGGGAAACAAATTGTATACAGCAGATTTCTTATCGCCAGTCCAGGCAGGCCGGGAATATACAGACAGAATCCCAGTAAAAGTTCATGCCAGATAAGGCTGAAAAGCGAGGCATTCTCACCCACCGTCAGACGAATATACCTGCGTAGGGCAGACTCCACGGAGTACTCCTTTGAGATGTTATAATGCTTCTGTGCCTCTGGTTTTTGTTCAGTATTCATTGGCTTTCTATTAATGGCGGCAGGTACGGACAAGCTATCTGACTATCCCGATCAGCATGTCAATTGGAGATTTGTCTTCCTGCGGGGGAATATGCCATAGTCAGTAACTGTGCTCTTTTACGCATAATGATTGTATGGATAAAAAACACGTGAAAATGAATATAGATCGCTTACTGGATGATTTTCCTTGAAATCGTTCGCAATTGCCACCTGTATATCAGGCCATCTACGACCAGGCATATACGAATAATCGTTGCGGACGGAATCCGATCCAGACTCTGTCCCAGATCGTTTAGTCCTGGAGGCATCGTCAGGTTGCAAACCGGGCAATAGCAGGAAGTATTCTTGATTTTGGATACCGCTCACTTAAAATGAATTCTATTTCGAAGCCCGGAATCGAACCAAAACTCTTTGGGCAACTACTGGCAAATGCCAGAAAACTGGAATTGTGAGAACGGAATATGAAATACCGACTATTGGAAATTATCTCGTGCCCGAATTGCAATGAGACATTTGATTTGGAGGTATTCACCCGGGAACATCGGGAAGTTTGTCCGCCAATATCCGATCAACCGAGGTGCCGGTATTGGTGCTTTTTTCATAACAAAGATGTTACCCAAATAGACGCAAAAGAATGTGTTTCCTGTTATCAGAATGAGATCATCTCGGGTCTGTTGACTTGCTGCGGGTGCGGGAACCGATACCCCATTATCCAGAGTGTGCCGCGATTGTTGCCAGCCACGTTGCTTCATGAAGCCCTTGTCAACTACCACCAGGAGTTTTTGGAGGAATACTGGGACAAAATGGGTGAGCAGGATGATCTCACAAAAACTGTTGAAACCAAAAAACTCAAAACACTGCGCCTTTTTGGTTATCAGTGGACAACATTTGTAGATAACTTTGGCTATTACAAGGAAATCTTTCTCGGTTTCGTACACCCGTTTCTGAAAGAGAAGGATTTTGAAAACCAGCTTGTTCTGGAAGTGGGCTGTGGTTCTGGGCGGCCGGCCAGCGTAGCGGCGAGCTTTGGTGCAGAGGTGGTCGGTGTTGACTTGAGCGAGGCCGTGCAAACGGCGCAATCGCTAACCGAACATTATCCCTTGCTTCATGTAGTGCAGGGAGATGTCTACGCGCTTCCATTCCGTCCGCGGTTTGATTTCGTCTATTCTGTAGGCGTACTTCAGCATATACCCGATCCCCAAAAGGCGCTGGCAAGTATAGCCGGGGTAGTCACGCCGGGACAGAGCCTCGTTTTATGGGTATACGGAGTGCGTGAATTATGGTATCAGCCGATTATATGGATTCGAAAAATTACTACACGGTTGCCTTTTGGTATTTTGCGCGTCATTTCCATCACACTGGCTGCACTGTCAGAATTATTTTTGCTTATCCCGCACCGAATACTCTCAAGAATTCCTTTCACCAAAAAACTGGCGGGGAAAATACCAGGACGTATCTACACAAGGTTTCCATTCCGCGAGAATGTCGTTGGCTGGTTCGATCGCCTCGGTGCACCCGTAACCTACTACTTTTCTAAAATCGATGTGGAGACCATGTTGGATAAAGCGGGCTTTGACGATGTACAAATTATCGCAAGACCTGATGCCAGCGCCAGTTGGGTTGTCAAAGCAAGGCGTAGCCTGGCATAGGTGTGATTGATTATACAGACGGGGGCATCATCTCTGTACAGGGGATAGTCCCATAAATTGATCCACAGCTATAAAATAAAGGCTGACGATAAGATCAGTATGTTAAGGGCCTGTATGGAAGTAGGCAAAAACTCAGAGGGCTGACTGGACAGAACAGCGGTATTCTGGGAAATAAAGTTCCGCCGATCGCCGCCATGATGTCCGGGCGATATTGCCTGGCCACACGGTACAGTTTGATATCACGCGTAATCAATTCCCTGAGCAGGGACAGGGACCCCTTGCTTCCCATTGCAGACAACACGACATGTTCGATACCCAGTTTGTCCAGCAAATCGGTGGCTATTTCCTTTTTGCGACTGGTGATGAACACCTCATGACCATGGCTGCGCAGCAGTTGTATCGGCTGGTAAAAGAAGTGCACATAGGCAGGATGCCCGATATCAATAAGAACCTTCACTTACCATCGGTTCTCTGGTAGAGCAGCATCGTAATCTGTTCCGACACCAGACCGATCAGGAAAATCAGCACACTGGTCATCAACAGGAGTGCGCTCATATTGGTAAACCGGCCGATTGTCATATAGGTATATAAATAATGGCTGATCCCCATGGCAAAACTCATCGCACTCAGGGGGAAGAATATTTTCAATGGCGAATACAGGGTCCCGACCTTGAATAAAATCAGCAGAAACCGGATACCATCCTTTACTATCCGGATATGACTGTTACCTGTTCTTTTACCGGCCTTGATGGAGATGTAGGCAACAGAATAACCGGATCGGAAAAATGCCATGGTACTTGTCGTCGGATAGGAGAATCCGTTCGGGTACAGATGCAGGAATTCCCGGAATTTATTGGCCCTGACGGCACGGTATCCGGAAGTCAGGTCCGCAACGCGATGGTTTACTATGAATCCGGCAAATTTATTGTAAATAAAATTCGCCAGGCCACGCCCGAGACTTGCCTGTGATGCTGCATCACGGGCACCCACCACCATGTCAAACCCCTCGTGTATTTTTTCCAGCAGATGCCGGATATTATTCGGATCATGCTGGCCATCCGCATCCATGAAAACGAAAATATCACCACTGGCTGCCCTCGCCCCGGATTTGATCGCCGCCCCGTTACCCATCGAATAGGAGTGTGAGACAACTTCCACCCCGTTGGCCCGGCAAACTACCACCGTATCATCACTGGACCCGTCATTTACTACGATGATCTGCCCTTCCGGATAGAGTTTCCTGAGTCTCGGCAGCAGGATCTTCAGTGCCTCAGACTCATCCTTTGCCGGGAGAATGATACTTACTCTGTTTTCCATAATCTGATATTCATGTCTGGTGGTTGGCTGATCATTTTGATAATTCATCTACAGGATATGCCATATGCCAAGGATATAGTAATACAAAATGATGTGCCTATCCTTGAAAACTCCCGGACGGTTATTTCCTGATAATTTTCCACTCGGTACCGTAACGCTGCGTCAGTTCGTCCATCATCTTGTATGCTTCTGCCCTGTATTCGTTGGTCAAAAGCACAGAAATCAGCTTCACTTTATAGGCCAGGTTTTCCGGATTTCTTGCCACGATATCACGCATAATAACCAATGCCTTTTCTTCCCTGCCAGGCACGGTAACAAGATAGGTCGCATAGATATACAACACATCATCACGCAGGCTTCCCTGCAAGCCCGGATTGTCCAACAGGTTGGTGAATATTTCCTGGCAGGTTGAATCGTCCGTATTGCAAATCGCTTCATTCCTGCAATTAATGAAACGCAGCAAGGCTTTCATATCATCAGCAACCACCTTCCTGTTCCTGAAAGCGTTCAGGATCTCATCCAGCAATGCCTGATCCCGGGGTTTGCCATACAGGACCGTCATATGATAAAGCACAATTGCCCTTTCAAGTTTCCTGCTTCTGTCGGCAAGCAGATAGGCATCCCTGAAGGCCTGCAGGGAAACACCGGCAAAAACAGGATTACGTTCCGCCTCATATAATTTCATGTAGGTATATCCAAGCTCATAATGCGCCCCGGAAGAAGCCGGGTGCCGCTGCACCATTCTTTCCGCCAGCAGGGGAATATTACTCCAGTCATAGGCCATACTTGCCGTTACCGACGCGAACAACAGGCTGATGATGGCAAAAACAGGATTGCTGTTTATGTTCTTTGACAGATTCAGTAGCATCCTGAGTGACAGGACCAGGATCACAACCAGACCTAATGAAGGCAGATAGTTTCTGTGTTCAAAAACCAGGATCAGTGGAAAAATGGTGGATTCCAGCGCATGGCCGCACAGGAAAAAGGCGATCCCGAAACCCAGCCATGGGAAACGCCCTGCATATTTAATCCCGGCTGATACAATGAAAATGATCCCGATGATGGATAGCAGTGTAGTCAATGGTTCCCACAGGCCTGCAGATACAATGAAATCATCGTGATAAAGACTGAATAAATGGGCCTGTGGTAACAGTATCTGGCTGATATAGAACCAGATAACGCGGGATTCGGTCAGTACTCTCTGCTGCAGGTCGAAGGGTCTTGTGTCATAGCCTGCCAGCAAATCACCAAACACCGACAGATAGACTGCTGCACAAAAAGGCAGGGCGACAGTCAGCGCATAAAAAATATTCAGGTACTGGCGTACCCTTCCACTGGTTACCTGCCACCGATAAAGGAAACATTCAAATACAAGCAGGTATAAAAATAAAAGCAGCCCGGTTTCCTTGTACATTGCAGAAATCAAGCCAGCCAGGATAACCAGCCCCAAACCACCTGCCATTTTCCAGGATCCGGGGAGTTGGGTTTCGCGGATGCGCTGATAAATGTATATCCCGATGAGTGTGAAGGTCGCAGCCATACTGGTCATGCGCTGTACCACATAAAGAACGGATGTCAGGTTGATGGGATGGACTGCCCACAACAGGGTCACCCAGAAAGCGGTAAGCTCTGGACCCAGCCTGCCCCCGGAGAATTTATCATGCCTGCCAAGAAAATATAAAATGCGGCGGACAACAATGAAAACAAGTACTGCATTAACAGCGTGAACAGTAATGTTAAACAGTTTGTATCCGAGTGGGGAAAAACCGCTTAATTTGAAGCCCAGGTAAAAACTCAGCATGGGCAGGGGACGTCCCAGAGGTCCGGCGATACCTGATTTCATGGTCTCCCATGCGCCTGCAATACTGAAACCTGAATTGCTGATAAACTCGTTTTGCAGAATATTTACGTAATCGTCATAAATGAATCCCCCGGGCAATCCGGGCAGATAAACCAGGATTACTGCAATAACAAGCAAGATTGTATAACGCCAGTTCACCACCAATTCCCGGGCCAATATATTGTCAAGGTATGAACAATTCCCATCCCGGAATTTTCAGACCGCGAAAACTAAAATCATGATAAATGCCTGTCTTGCATCATTAGTATCGATACCTCCCGGTACAACGGAAACCCTGATTATTTAAACTGGGTTTGCTCAATATCATTCCGGATAATACCGCGTAATCTCGCAATCTCTTTAGGGTAATCCAGGGTGCCCCGTCCGGAAAGGATGGCATTTTTCGCCTGCGAGATAGATTCCACCCTTTCCAGCAAGGCCTGGGCTTCCGCATACTGGTCATTGGTCGCCAGAATGGCTACTTCCAGCAGGCCTGCATCCACATCCGGGTAATACGACTGGGCGCGGATAAATGCATCCAGTGCCAGAGCCCCTTTTCTTTCCTCTGCATAAAGCACACCACGAAGATGTGAAATTACCCGTTTCGGACCATTTCGTTCCCGTATACCCGGATTCAGACTGAAATTATCCAGAAAGACATGCGCCCTTTCACGTCCCAGATTTACACATCCCTGATCATGAACCACCATAACAACTGACTTTAATAATTCATACTCTATGGTCTTGTACGATACATTTTTAAACAAGGCACCCAGTTCGGAGAACCTCTCCCGTGCATCCAGACCATGCAGACAGGACTGTATAAATATATTCATCTTGATGGGCATGCTGTCAGACAGGATATCTTCAGCACGTAACAATTCCTGCAGCGCAAGCTCCCGGTATCCTTTCCTTTCCAGGATCAGGGCAAGAACACGGTGGGCACGTTCTGAATACGGATATCTCTCCACAGTCATCATGGTCAGGGCATATTCATCACCCCATAACGACGCCCGTTGTGCCGTCACAACTGCCGGTATACAAATCAGTAACACCCCGACCAGATAGCGCAAACCCTTTGCCTGCAAGACAGTTTCCAGAAACAGGATCACCGGATAAAAAAGAAACATCACCGGCAAATAATTTCGATGTTCGAAATACAATTCCAGGGGGAATATCGTGGATTCGATCAGATGACCGGCCAGGAAAAACAGGATCGCCAGTCTCAGGGGCGACCATACCTTCCTGCTGGCAGCCACAACGAGCAGGAGGATGATTCCCAGGATCGCAATCAACGTCCCGGGTGGTGAAAACAGGCCGGTCGATAACGGGTAATCATCCGCATACAGACCACGGGGCATCCCGGCGGGAAAGAACCAGCTGCCAAGATAATCCCACAATACCCGGGCCTCCGTCAGCAGACGTTCCATTAAAGTGAATATCCGCAGTTCGTACGCATCCACAAGTCGGCCGCTGACGATGTAGTACACAAAATAGGCAATAATCAACACCACGGGTGCTACGAGGAACAGACCATACCAGCGGCGGGCAGGCGGTTCACCTACACCTGACAGCACCGTTGACTCCAGTACCAGTATAAATAATGGCAATAAACAGCCGTTTTCCTTGCTCAAGACCGCCAGTCCGGTACCGGCAACGATGGAAATACTCATGACAAAATAACCCTGCCATGGCACCGTCCCGAGCAATCTCCTGCCGAAGCAATAACCCACCAGTCCGGCCAGCACAAAGAGTGATGAAAGCTGGGTCATCCGTTGTACCACGTAGAGGGTGGTAGACACATTAAAAGGATGTAACAGCCAGGCACCTGCGGCCAGGACGGCCACCCAGGCGATCCGTTGCCGGTGCTGACCGTTCGTCCGCACGGATTCCAGTATCAGGTACAACCAGCACAGCATGACACCGTTCAACAGATGTAGCATCAGGTTGGTATACTTGAAGCGCCAGGGATCAGCAAAGGAAGCCCCATCCAGCAGAAAGGATAATTGTGAGATCGGACGTCCCAGTGGCCCAGTGTGGTCACCGAATACAAACAAACGGAAGCTTTCCCAATCGTAAATGCCCCCATACTTATCCAGTGCCGCGACAGACCCGAAATCATCAAATAAAAACGGGCCGTCCAGGCCGGGGAGGTATACGAGAAAAGTCAGGACAAGGAGGGAGAAGAAGACCGGTGCGGGTAGACAGTACATGCCGCTATTCTAAATAAAAAACCCCTCGGAATGAGGGGTTTTTTTCACGCCTGATTTACTAGGCGTTTTGATTAACGGCAATTGGCAGGTCGATACTTGCTATCCACATCACCACCGGTACACACCCACTCGATCGAGCCGGCAGTCGTGGTTGGGGACAATAAGAGAAAAAGCCCGTCTGTCACTTTTTCGTTGTAGGTGATGGTAATTACGCCATCCGCACTAACAACTGAGGTGACTGCATTACCGGTGATAGTGAGGGAAGCACCTGCTGAAGTATTGTTTGACGGCCATGTACCGTTGGCGCCATAGAATTCCGCAACCCCGGTCTTGACGGCACCCGCCAGTTGCAGACCTTCCGAGACATGGGCACGCTTGGTGTAGTCCTGATAGGACGGAATCGCGACGGCGGCCAGGATACCGATGATGGCCACGACGATCATCAACTCGATGAGGGTAAAGCCTTGTTGCATCTTTTTCATTATGAACTCTCCTTACAATTGAAATTTAGCTAAACTCGACAGCGGCAACACTTCTGTGTCACTTGTCTTCAAAATAATCACGATACTGACGATATCGATCATTGACGATGACATTCAGTATCATGATTGTACCCTGTAAGTACGCAGGATCCATACCAACCCATGGGGCAGGCTATTCTACCATCAATAGCATTCTAATTAATTGATTTAATAATAGATTTTTAAATCGGCTCCCAGTCTTTATCTCATCGCTTCCCTTGTAAACAGACATAGTTTGTCAGTTTGTGACGCAATACGTCACCTACCCGGTGTCATCATCCCTGAACAAGCTCTCGACACCCGACACTATTCATCCCTCTACTAATCCAGTCCCAGTTTTTCCAGACGATAACGCAGCGCCCGAAAACTGATCCCCAGCATCCGGGCGGCCGCGGTCTTGTTCCAGCGTGTCTCCTCAAGCGCCTTCAATATGGTTTGTTTCTCGACATCATCCAGATAGGAATCGAGGGCCTTGCCCTCTCCGGTCAACGACCCTGCTTCTCTCAAATCAGGCAGTTTCAGGTCTGCAACAGCAACGACATCTCCTTCACACAGCGTCATTGCACGTTCCAGGATATTTTCAAGTTCCCTGACATTGCCGGGGAAACGGTAATGCATCAATGCAGACAGGGCATCTTTCGCGAGTTGAATGTGCCTGTCTCCCGATTCCCGGGCAAACCGTTCCAGGATATAGGAGACGAGTAACGGAATGTCCCCGGCACGTTCCCTCAAGGGAGGGACCTGTAACTCGATCACGTTGATGCGGTAGAACAGGTCCTGCCGAAACGCAGCTTCCTTTACCAGCGTTGCGAGGTCCTTGTGGGTCGCGCTCAGGATACGCACATCAACGGAGATTTCACCGGTGGCCCCAACCGGGCGAATACTCTTTTCCTGTATGGTACGCAGCAGTTTCACCTGCATGTGCTGCGGCAATTCCGCAATCTCATCCAGAAACAAGGTACCTCCCTGCGCTGCCTGGAACAGTCCATCCTTGTCCAGGCTTGCCCCCGTGAAACTGCCCTTTACATGACCAAAAAATTCACTCTCCATCAATTCCGCAGGGATTGCACCACAATTGACAGGGACAAACGCCCGGTCTGAGCGGGGCCCCTGTTCATGGATCATCCGCGCCACCAGTTCCTTGCCGGTGCCCGATTCCCCGCTGATATACACCGGCGCCTGGCTGCGTGCCAGCTTAACGATGGTTGCCCGGGTATTGCTGATGGCCTCACTCTCACCGATCAACTGGCGCTCGGTGTGAAACTTTTCACCGGTCAAGCGGAGTGCGCCCTTGACCACGGTACGCAATAAATTGAGGTCCACCGGCTTGGTCAGGAAATCAAAGGCGCCGGATTTCAGCGCCTGGATAGCGGATTCCATATTGCCGTGGGCCGTGATAACGGCGACCGGCAGGGACGGGTAGTTTTTCTGCAGGTAGGAAACAAAATGCACGCCATCGCCGTCCGGCAGTCTCATGTCCGTCAGGCAGATGTCAAAATGCCGGTTCTTGAGCAATTTCCTGGCCCCTGCCAGGGTCCCGGTACAGATACTGTCAACCTCCATCCGCTGCAAGGTGATAGCCAGTAACTCAAGGATATCCGGTTCATCATCAATGATGAGTGCCTGTTTTATATTACGAGATTGCATGGCCCTGGCCATCGTCCGCGTAGGCAAAATTGATCCGGAAGGTACAACCTCCCGGACGGTTGGCATGCAGATTCAGGCTTGCCCGGTTTGCCTCACAGAGTTCACGTGCAATATACAAACCCAGACCGGAACCTTTTGCCTCCGTCGTAAAGAAAGGTTCAAACAGCTGCTCCACCATTTCACCCGGGATGCCGCGACCGTGATCAATAACATCGATATAAGATCTCCCGGTCTCTGACCTGATGCCACAATGAAATTCCAGTAGCGGGTTTCGTTTACTGTAGCGCAGGGCATTCTCGCACAGATTCCACATGATTTGATGCAGCTGGCCGGGATCAAACAGGGCCATGAGATTATCCGTCTGCATGACCACCTGCACTGCCGCGTGCGACAACTGGTTCCTGGCTGTAAATTCTTCAATGAACCGGTCCAGCCAGCCCCTGAGTTCAATAGTTTCAGGTATGGCCGCCTCACGCCTGCTCAGGCTCAGCACATTTTCAATGATCCTGTTCACCCGGCGCGAGTGTTCAGTAATAATCCGCGTGAGGCGTTTGTCTTCCATTGTGAGCAATTCTGATTCGGACAGGAGCTGGCCGGCATGACTGATGGCGCCCAGCGGGTTCCGGACCTCATGCGCAAT
>MGXK01000067.1:19589-21272 GCA_001802375.1 Gammaproteobacteria bacterium RBG_16_51_14 | reverse complement strand
CGCCGAAATCATCGGCCCCCGCCAGCAGGCCAAGCAACCCGGTCTGCCTGTTTTCACTGAACCAGGAGGACTGAATATGGGCGAAATTATCGAGGAACAGCCGGGCGACGCTGATGATCCGCAGATACTGGATGGCATTGGCCGCCTGACCTGCCTTTTCCCCGAGCCTGGTGTTACCCGGTTTGAATGACCAGGGGATGAAGGAAGAAAAGCCACCGGTCCGGTCCTGAAGTCCCCGCAGCAGTGACAGATGCCGCACGATCTCTTCCGCGCTTTCCTCATGACCAAACATCATGGTTGCCGTGGTCCTGAAACCGATCCAGTGCGCCTCTTCCATCACGGCCAACCAGCGTTGCGCCGGGCATTTTTCCGGGGAGATCAGTTCCCGGACACGATCCGATAGTATTTCGGCCCCGCCGCCCGGAAGCGTGCGGATACCTTCCTCCCAGAGCGTTGTTAACAACTCATACGTGGTCATGCCCTCGATATCCGCCAGGAAGGCGATCTCCGTGGGCGAAAAAGGATGAATATGGACCCCGGGTGAAACCTTCCGGATCGCCCGGATATAGGCAATCCAGTCCGCCAGCCTGATCTCAGGATTATGTCCCCCCTGGAGTAATACCGTGGTGGCGCCGGCGCGATGCGCGGTTGCCACCCGTTCCGCCAGTTGTTCCGGGGTAAGTGTATAGGCATCCGGCGCCTTTGCCGGGCGCCAGAAGGCGCAGAAACTGCATCGGGTAATACATACATTCGTGTAGTTGGGATTGGTATCGAACACGAAGCTCACGATGTTTTCCGGATGGCGCCTTTGTCTGGTTGCATGCGCATATCGCATCAGTTCACCCAGAGGTAGCCTCGTCAACAGTTGCAACCCGTCTCCTTCACCGAGGCGTAGCCCTGCCTTCAGCCTGGCCTTGAGATCAGCGCCGGGCATAAGTTCTGGTCCTGGCTGGAGATGAATCTGGAAATGCCGGCCGGTACTTTTCCAGTTCATCAAAATAAAGCGCCTGGCCAAGGCGTTCGTCCCGGCCGATACGGGTGGTAATCCCCTGCAGGTAGTTAAAAACCGATGCCGTGGTCATAGCATACCGGCCAGCCTCACACCCCGCCGTTACCTGCTTCCAATGGTCTTCATTGCGGACAAAGGTATCCAGCCATTGTTGTAATTGTTCACGCAGTTCCGGATGCGCATCTTTACGGATCACCCAGCGCGCGAAAACAAACGGGCAATGGTGATACCGGGTCCATTGTTCCGAGAGGTCGGTAACATATCTGTCATCCCCCTTATAGAAACGTGACAGGGCATCGTCTCCGATCAAAAGCTCACCATCAGAAACAGCGTTTTCCGGAATGACCCAGGGCAGATTGGCAAACCCGATCTGGTAACCGAAAAGCAGTGACAGCAGTTGCACCGAGGTCAGGGATTCCCTGCTCAGACGGATCTGACAATCCCGTGTGAATGCAGCAAAGGGACGACGGGAAAAGAATAATACACTGCGCACGGGGCCTTCACTGGCGATCCCGAATTCACCCAGCAGGTCGACCTCCTCCTTCAATCTCTCCAGACCGGCGACCGGGACGATGCCTGCGATCGCATGTCCCCCGGCAAGCGCCGGTACCGACTCCCGCGGTGACATGGCGAGCAGGGCAAAATTCCCTGGCGCCTGATGATAAAAATAAGGC
>MGXK01000067.1:18516-19478 GCA_001802375.1 Gammaproteobacteria bacterium RBG_16_51_14 | reverse complement strand
TTTCTTCCCTGGTCATCTGTTTTGGTGTTTTTGCGCCTGCGGCATGGGCTATTCTTTCCTGGCCGAGGGTACCATCCAGGTCATCCGCCCCGAAGGAGAGTGCCATGGCCGCTGTTTCGATCCCGAGCATGGGCCAATAGGCCTTGATATGCGGGAAGTTATCCAGTACCAGACGGGAAATGGCGATGACCATGAGGTTCTCCAGCGGGGACAACTGCTTCCCGCTCCCCTTTCCGGATTGCAGGGCGAGCGGTATGAACGCGACAAAGCCACCGCTGCGATCCTGCAGTTCCCGCAACCGGAACAGGTGCGATAATCTTTCTTCCCAGGTCTCGCCAAGACCGTACAGCATGCTGGCATTGGAGGGGATACCCAGCCTGTGTGCGGCCTCATGCACGGCCAGCCAGTCGGCAGCACCTGTTTTTTGCCGGAAATGAGTTTGCCTGATCCGTTCCGAAAATAGCTCGGCCCCGCCGCCCGGCAGGGCGTCCATGCCGGCCTCCCTGAATGCCACCAGGATATCTTCAATGGGACGCCTTTCATTACAGGCAAACCAGTGTATTTCCACCGCGGTGAAGCACTTGATGTGTATCTCCGGAAAACCCCGATGCAATTCGCGGATCAAAGACAACGAACGTGCAAAATCCCAGTCATGGTTCAGACCGCCCACAATATGTACCTCGCTGGGTGCCGTCTTCGCCACCTTGGCCAGGATATCCTGTTCCCTGAGGCTGTAACCATTGGCCTGGCCGGGCAGTGCCGCAAAATTGCAAAAGGAGCAGGACCGGACACAGACATTCGACGGATTGATCTGCAGATTATTGATATAGGTAGCCCGCAGCCCGTAACGCAATTTCCGGTTGCTGTCAGCTGCCTCCCCGATCCGATACAGATGGTCCGCTGTTGCCGGGGCAAACAGGCCTGCTGCACATTCCCGATCCAGGCGACCACCTTCGCCCCAT
>MGXK01000067.1:16001-18464 GCA_001802375.1 Gammaproteobacteria bacterium RBG_16_51_14 | reverse complement strand
TGATCTATCCAGATCCCTGGTGAGCGTGCGGGCCAGCATTTCACTCATGTGCGGCAGGTTCTCCCTGAGCATTTCCCGGTTGCCGGCATCATCGCTGATGATCTTCAGCAACTGGCAGGGAATATGGCGGGTACGGCAGATACCGGCAATCACCCCGCCCTCCATATCGACCAGTTGTGCCAGACGGGACAGCGCCTTTCTCCGCTCCGGATCAAACAGGGGTTCGGCAACCGTCACCAGCGTGCCGCCGGGATAGCCGTTCAACCTTTGTCCCCGGACCGGAACCAGCCTGATGTCGTTTGCCCCGGCCCCTGATTCCAGGACACCGGCACGGGTGATGTTCACAATCTCCCCCACCGCAAAATCACCGGTCAGACACCCCGCGACACCACAGTTGAATATCATGTCCGTTGTATAGTGCAACAGGATAGTTCGTACGGCCGCCGCCGCGGCCTCCGGCCCCATCCCGGAGATGAGTATCACAGCGGGCTGCCCTGCGATCCGGGTCTGAAAAACCGGGTACGGTTCACTGGCGATCTGCCGGGCATGGACAGAGGTGATGAACGGATCTGCCTCCATAGCGGTAGCAAATAGCACAATGAACGGTGTATATGCAGTCATGTCAGGATCCCCATGCGCCCGGCGCGTTCTGCCAGTGCCTCGATGGCAGCCTGTCCTTCGCGGCCAAGGTCCAGGCTATAGTCATTCACGTACAGACGGATATGGCGATCCAGTATCCCGGCATCCTGTTCCCGTGCATGACCTCTGATATATTCATCTGACGCGATATCATGCCGGTCCGCCTCGGCGATGGAACACAACATTAGCTCTTCGAATGCCTGAACCTGGTCCTGTGAAAAACCCCGGCGCATCACAAAACAACCCAGCGGAACCGGCAGGCCGGTTTCCTCCCGCCACCATTTACCCAGATCGATCAGTTGGTGCAACCCGGCTGTTTTATAGGTAAACCGGCTCTCATGGATAATGACACCGCAATCAAACTCACCAGAGGCCACGCGCGGGACAATTTCATGATACGGGATGAAAAACGGCATACCGATACTGAGTCCGCACAACTGAAACAGTAACCAGGCCGTGGTCAGTGCACCGGGAAAGGCAATCCTGCAATCCCCCAGCGCATGGATATCGAGTGGTTTTGAGGCGAGTAACAGTGGCCCGCACTCATGACCGAATGCCGCCCCTGTCTGCAACAGGCGGTAATGTTCCCTGATCCTGAGCCAGGTATAACAGGATACCTTGCTGATGTCATAACGTTGTTCAAGCGCGTATTGATTCAGGTCTTCAATATCATGGAGATGGATATCAAATTCAAGACCAGGTATCGCCACCTTCCCCGAGGCAATGGCACTGAATATATAGGTATCGTTGGGACAGGGAGAATAGGCCAGGGTCATCTTGGTGGATTGCATGTTATTGCACCAGAAATTGATGGATGGCATCTGCCAGTCCGGTCTCCTTGCCGATAAAAAAATGTTCGGCATCAGGAAATGACCGTATCAATTTTGGTTCGGGAAGTTGATGATAGAGGGCAGTTACCTCATGTTCCGGACAGGCAAAGTCGTCGGGAGAAAAAAATATTGCCTTTGGAATATCCTGTTGCATCCGGTTCATGTCTATCTTCCATTTGGCCAGCGGCGGTGATATCAGCACCAGTTTTTTTATGTCATTGCTTCCGGTCAATTCGATAGCAGGAAGGCAACCAAAGGAATAACCGATAATAACAACCGGCCAGTCCGGATCCAGGGTTTGCTGTAATAACTGCAATGCGGAATGACAATCAAGATGGATCTTTGCCTCATAATCAGGACAGGTTGAGTTTTCCCAGAATTCTTTCAGGTCCTGTTGCAGATCGCGATCAGTAGTACTCTTGCCAATGCCCCGGTAATTGAAGCGGAATACCAGAAAATTGTGCCCAGCCAGGGTATGAGTTAACCGGCGCACTACATTGTTATCCATATCACCGCCCAGGAAGGGATGTGGTGGACACAGCAGCACCTTGGCCAAAGGGCTTTTTGAGTCTTCCTCGTAACTCAACCTCCCCTCCAGGGTCACCGCATCAGATCGGAAAGAAATCCCTTCTTCCATCATTTTACCTGGCCAAAAGCATGCGGAGGCAGGCGCAGATAGGTTTCCAGCAGGCCCGGATCATCCAGTTGCGCCTCATCGAAATAGATCAGCTGCGTCTCGCGTTGTCTTGGATGGCCGCCATGGTAGAGACCGGAAGGCATCAGCAGTTTGCATTCAGGGCGATCTGCCTTCCTGACCAGGCCATCCGTATCAAACAGGCTGGCCCGGTACCCGTTGAAGGGCAGGGTTTCCAGCTCATCATAAGGACGAAGATCATAGGTTTTTTCCGTAAAACCCTGAGCCGTCAGTTCAGCCTGCGGTTTAGCCCGGATCGTCATCAGTTGATGATGTCCAGCCGAGAAATAGAGAACGATA
>MGXK01000067.1:14132-15908 GCA_001802375.1 Gammaproteobacteria bacterium RBG_16_51_14 | reverse complement strand
TCACCCAGTTTCTCCGGGAAGGCCTGATGCCCCAGGTCCTCCAGTGCAGTGGATGGAAAAATCTTGTAATAACAGCCGCAGTTGGAAACCGATTCAACTACCAGCGGCCGGTCGGCCGTATCGAGGGAAACCCGGACTGTCCAGCCATCCAGGATCCCTGCTTCCGGATCAAGTTTGCTCAACGGGGGATGCGCCGGGTGAAAAAAAGTATAAACCAGTTGTTTAACGCTGTTGCCCTGAATCACTTTCTCATCGACGTAGGAATAAACTACCGGTCTGCCCGTGTCGACAACTGGTGTCGCCTCTTCCAGGGTTTTTCCTTCCAGCGAAACTTCTCCAAAGCGATCATCTTCCGGGGGATAGGCAGCATGCGGATCCATCTCATGGACAATCACCGGCGCATAATCCTGCAATAACTTCCAGTCCTCCCGGGTAATTTCTGAAGGACTGTTCTCCGTCAACAGCGGGGTATAGGTTTCACCGGCGGTAAAGTCTGCGGTGACGGGGCCACGATGATCGGTTGTTTCATGGTACGCGATCCACATTCTGACAAAAGGAACTGCATAGAAAGTCTCCAGTTCCCGTTGTAACCGGTCCCGGGTCATGATCGATTCCTCGATGCCACCGACGAAGTCGGTCCAGTAGCGATCCAGTTCTGCCTCCGTTTGCATGGAACGGATCCGCGCCAGCTCCGATACCAGCGCTTTTCCTGCCTGCTGCCGGTAATAACCGATCACTGTCCCGTCCGCACCGGCACCGTTCGCTATTTCCGGGTGTCCCGCGCGGAACGCGGCAAGTTTTTCCGCCGGGACGCGGGTCAGATACAGGGCCATCGCCCTGTCTCCTGCCGCAGCGGCCTGTTTCAGAAACTCCTCAACAAAGCGTTTTTTTTCCGGCAACCCTTTCATTCCATCATATTGCCGAATGTGGTAGCGCAGCGGGAGATTGATCCGGAGAAATTCCATCCCGGCAACCATCTGGAAACGCGCATCGGTTACCTGCTCATCCAGCAGCAACCGGTTAAGCGCGGAAATGGTTGTCTGCGGGGTTGCCGTCTTGACAACTTCACCGGCGCACCCATGCAGGAGCAGCAGGACAATCAACAGCAGGTATTGTCGTTTCATTCTGTTTTCAGGACAGGAAATGATTGTTCACCGGTGTTGATTGCCTTCCTTACATCGGCCGGTTCCTTGGTAAATACTATTGATTTGATCTCAAGCCTGTCCATGATCAGGATCGTGGTATTACCCTCCCGGGTTGGAATTCTTTTTGTGGTTTCACCGTCGCGATCGAGCGCTATCGAATAGGGATGTTTACGCATCCTGGGCAAGGCAATCATCTTCGTGACCATGCCTGGCATACCACTGATATTACTGAGAAACACAGTGCGATTATCCGGCAGAAAATCCGCTTTTTCTTCGCCGATCGCCCTGCTGACCACCTTGCCGCCAGGCATATCCGTTGTAAACAGAACCACCCTCGTATCCTCATTGACGGAGACAGTCACGTCATGCTGATCCTTCAATGTGATCGGATCAATATGATCACCTGCCGCATAAGCCATATCAGCTTCTGCTGAAACCGGGTGCGCTGGAAACAACAATACCAGTAATAAAAGAAAATAATGCATATCTGTCACCTGTGGTTATACAGAAATCATGGAGAATCCGTCATTCTCCATTCAACGACCAGTCGTAGGGGAGATCTGCCTTCAGTTTCAGCCCGGATGGAAGATCAGTGTAATGACGGATGAATTTTTCTACGCTTCCGTGACCT
>MGXK01000067.1:5528-14098 GCA_001802375.1 Gammaproteobacteria bacterium RBG_16_51_14 | reverse complement strand
TTGAGGTACGTGCTTCCGTTCCATCCACATGCAGTCCCTTTTCAGGATTGGATAAAAAGCTGCCGGCCTGTTCATCCAGTTGCCGATCAAGTTCCTTCCCGCGATAGGGTTCCTGGCGCAGATCGGGACAACTGACCGAGGCACAGACGATGGCCATATGTATCCTGGGTTCTCCCATGGGCCGCAGGATTTTGTTCTCGATTTCGTCCAGGCTTAGCGTCGTGCCACCGATTTGCCCTGCCTCCTTTTTCCATACCGGTGCAATAAAATTACCGGCATCCCTGATACTTTTCAGCGGCCAGTGATCCAGCACCATCTTCATGGCCAGGATGTTGTAGGCATTGATATAGAAAGCCAGTCGCTCCTGGTTGTTTGCCAGTGCCTCCGGAGAGCAGGTTTCGAGTTGCTTGACCACTTTTTCAAAGCCGGGGTCCTGTTTGAGTCGGGTGTAATTTACCCGGTTTAACCGGGTGCCCTTGAATTGTTCTGTCGTGACATTCTCCTGCAGCAGCCTGGCGTAATCACCCCAGTCCGGTTCGACCGCGAAGGCAGAAATGGAAAGGCCAAGAACAATGATCCCGGCAACGATATTTTTTATATCCATTGTACTATTCCTGTCAGGCCCCTTTACCGTGGTATTTGATAATCACATCCGTCGGGAGTTCAGTGCAGGGTCCGGAGATATCGACGGTGGCATTGCCGTAGGCACCGGCAGTCACTTTCCTCGGTGCACCGGCTTCTATCTCCGCCAATAACTGATTTGTATCACACGACTTGTCGGTCAGTGCCTGGTGATAAATATTGACCAGGCTGTTCAGATATTCCGCATCGTACAACAGTCCTTCAATCCGGAGACGACTGGCACCGGTCGCAACCAGTTGATCGAGAAATCCGATCGTGCACAGGTCCTTCACCATGAACAGATGATTCCGGCAATACTGATCCGTTTCCAGCCAGTGCAGCTGACCCAGCCTGTCCTCCAGTGCATAATTGCTTCTGGTGCAGGGCCCCGGACAGGGATCGTGCCTGCCGGTCCCGGTCAGGTGGGTACCGACAACGCAATATTCAATCAGCATCCCCGGCAGGGAACCATGCACCATACATTCCATTTGCTGTAACCCTGTATGTTCGCCCAGGTCCCGAAGCTGGGGTAAGGTCAACTCCAGTCCCGGCGTGAAGATTTCAATGCCATGATCATTCAGAAAAGACGCCGCCCCCGGATTCCATATATTGAACGAAAAATCAGCATGTAACGGCACCTCAGTCCTGCCACTGAGAAAATTCAGGGAACCGATGTTGTGCACAAGGTATTCATCCGGTTGCTGATCACCCAGCCCGGCCAGCAGTGCATCGATATCAGCGAATTCGCGCCACGTGGTGATGCGCGGTGTCTGCACCCCCACCTTTTTCCCCTGATCATGGCACCTGTTGATCAGTTCCCGGAGTTTTCCTGTCTGCCATTGCTGTTGTTGCTGTCCGGAAAAATGTTCCCCACCCGCATAGATCCAGTCGCAGGGGGCATCCAGCAGGGAAAAGGCGGACTCCTGGGACCTGCAGCGCACAGCAAGCTCCGGTGTCCTGCCATTGCTGCCATTCCTGGCCGGTATCCGGTCTGCCATACCGGCAACAGGTCTTGCATAGGGACGTTCCTCTATCGCGATGGAAAAAAAGCGTGGTTCATTTTTACCGGACAACCCGGAGGAACCGGCACCGGGATTACCGAAGGCATGGCTGGTCCCGACTTCGCGGATCGTTTTTGAACGTAAAATGTTCAGCGCTTCGAAATCGGTCGAATAGGCAGCGGGATCGTCGTAGTACCGATCAATCGCCTCACGATAGATCTCGACAATCGGTTGCAGATAATCACCGGTCCGCGCCCGTCCCTCAATCTTCAGGGCGGCGATACCGAGGCTGATGAGTTCGGGGATCTGGTGATACAGGCACATATCCTTGCGTGCCAGCACATACTGTTCCTCGACCCTGGCCAGCACCCTGGCCCGGTCCCGATCCAGCAGGCTCCACTGCCAGCGGCAGGATTTCAGGCATTTGCCACGGTTGGCACTGAACTCACTGGCAATTCCGCTGTGCAGGCACTGTGAACCCTGGGCAACACACATATCACCGTGCACGAAATATTCCACCTCGATACCACCCTGTTCTGCAATCTCCCTGGCGGCATGGATGGTAATGTCGCGCGAGGTGATGATGCGTTTGATACCGTAGTTGCCGAGGAATTTCGCCATCTCAGGATGATGGACGTTCATCATGGTGCTCGCATGCAGATCGATCCGGATATCCAGTTCCCGCGCGAGGCGCAACAACCCCAGGTCCTGGATAATCAATGCATCGGGTTGAATGGATTGCAGGTACAGCAGATACTCCGCCATTTCATCCAATTCCTTGCGGGTCAACAGATTGTTGACCGCGATACAGGATCGGACGCCATGTTCCCTGGCATAGCGGACGACATCCCCCAGTTCTTCCCTGTTAAAATTCAGCCAGTCACCATGCTGGCGCATGGCAAAACGTTTTTCGGCAAAATAGACGGCATCGGCACCTCCCGCAATCACGGCATGCAGCGCCTCCCAGGTACCGCAAGGCGCAAGCAATTCAATTTTCTTTCCAGTCATATTCTCTCCCGGCGTCACCCGAAATGTTTTGTAAAGGCCGCTTTCAATCCTGTACCCAGGGCATCGATCTCGACCTGGCCCATGATCAGGGGCGGCATCAGTGTCAATACGTTACGGTCCGGACCGGTCTTGCCGACAAGGAAACCGTCTTCCCGTAATGTCTCCAGCAGCAGGTCCATTTCTTCTGCAGCCGGTTCACCGTTTTCCCGTACCAGTTCCGCCCCCAGCATCATCCCCAGACCGCGGACTTCCCTGATCAGACAAAACCGGCGTTGTAATGTTTCCAGGAGATCCTTCAATTGCCTGCCGTTGCCGCGGGCAGTCCTCTCAAGTTGCTGCTGTTCCATGAATCCCAGTACCGAGAGTGCCGTGGCAGCGCATACCGGATTGCCGCCGAAGGTGGACGCCCCCGGCCTGGTGTATTTCTCTGCTACCTCGTCGGTGGCGACAAAGGCACCGATCGGCAAGCCGTTACCCAGTGCCTTGCAGACCGTGATAATGTCGGGTTGGATCCCGTAATGTTCGAATCCGAAACGCTTCCCGGTCCGGCAGAATCCGGTCTGTGCCTCGTCCATGATCAACAATACACCCTGTTGGTCGAGGATTGCCCTGACCCGTTGAAAATAATCCGGTGGCGGCACAATGATGCCGCCATTGCCATGCACGGGTTCCGCAATAAAAGCCGCCACACGTCCCGGGTTTTTCTCCAGGATATATTCTATTTCCTGTGCACAGCGCAGGTCACATTCCGGATGCCGGAGCCGGTACGGACAATCGCTGCAGACCGGGCTGGGGGCAAAATGGACGTTCCGGGGAGGTTCAGGATCGGTACGCCAGAACGCCAGCCCCGTGACACCGGCGGTCAGGAAGGTACGCCCGTGCAAGGCACGGCTCAGCGCAATAAAGTCCTGCCTGCCGGTGGCCAGCTTCGCCAGCAGTAATGCACCCTCGTTGGCCTCCGATCCGCTGGTACAGAAAAAACTGCGTTTGCATTTTCCCGGTATGAAACCGGCCAGGGCCTCTGCCAGTCGCAGCATGGGTTCTGTCAGATAGATCGTCGTGGTATGTTGCAAACGCCCGGCCTGTTCCAGCGTGGCCCGCGTGATGTCCGGGTGACAATGCCCGCAATTGGTCACGCCTACACCGGAATAACAGTCCAGGTAGCGGCGTCCCTGACTATCGAATAAATAACATCCTTCACCACGCTCCAGCACCATCGGTTCACGATAAAAGTGATAGACACAGGGGATCAGGTATTCCCTTTTCAGTACCAGCATCTGTTCTGCATGGGTATCGGGCATGTCTAGTAGATCCCGTTCTCAACCCGGAACCGTGCATCCGGTACCGGTTGTGGATCCTTGACGCCATCCACACCTTCACTCCCGGAGGCGGCAACCCGGATACCACAGTCCCGCTCCATGACATTGGCAAGAAAACAGGATTCATCCAGTCGGTGCATCACCACCTGGCCCCGCTCTCCCTCATTGACAACGTTACGCAATCGTTCACTGTCACTCGTATTCCTGTTCATACTGACCAGGCGCAGCACCAGCCGGCCGGCCGGAGGAAAATAGGATTGCAATGTATGATCAGGCCGGTGCGGCCTCACTTCATGACTTACGCCGAACAGGGTATTTCCATAACCGGTCAGAAACCGGGCATTGGGGAAGGCATCCCCCAGTTCATTCAATGTGGCGGGGCCAACCGGCATACCCCCGAGATAGACAAATTCGATCGCCCGTTTCGACGCATCATCCATGATCGGAACCAGCGCTGTCAGCATCACGGGTGTACTGAACAGGAATCGTATGTCTTGTTGCCGCAGGATATGCACCGCCTGCCTGACCAGGTGATCCAGATAGCGCTGACGGGCGAGGGAGCCTTCCGTCAGCACCCGGTACCAGCGCGGGTCAAAGTCCACACTGAAACCATCGCAACCGGTTGTCGCCAGGGCTATTTGCCGGGCGACCTTGCCGATAATATGCGGGCCACTGGGTCCCAGCCATAGCCAGTGTCCATCAGCAACCGGTGTTTCCCAGCCGGTCGTGACCAGAAAAGGTTCCACAAAGGCGGCCTGGAATTCCTCCTCGAAAAAGGCGGTTGTCTTCGGCGCCCCGGTTGCCCCGCCCGTCTCGCCCGTGATCAGCCGGCGTTGATGTAACAGGCCCTTCGGGATGAAATCCGCAAGTGGCCGTTCGTGCAACACCTGCAGATCGAATGGCCCCAGCTCGTATAAATCATCCATGTACTGGACACGCCTGCGCAGGGAGAAACCCAGTTCGCGCTCCCTTTCGAGCCAGTAAGGGGTGCCCGTTTCGGGATGCAGATGAATCTCCAGTATCCTTTCGAGTAATTCACTCATGCCGGAACCCGTCTCCCGGTGAGCAGCCAGGGCAACATGAACACATCACACAGATAGGCGACGGACACGGCGATCGCGGACAGCAGGCCGAACTGGACCACCGGTCGCAAGCTTGAAAACAGCAGGCTCGTGAACGCCAGCACGATGGTCAGGGTGGTGATCCACAGGGCCGGCCTGACCTCCACCAGGGTAGCCTCGACTGAACCGGTGATATGCCAGGTATGCAGCAGATGGATGGTATCGTCCGCAATCACACCGAGTACGACCCCGGCCACGAACAGATTGATGCTGTTGATCGGGATAGCAAGCAATACCATGGCGCCCGCCATGAGCAGCAAGGGCAGGAGATTGGCCAGAAAGGCAAACAGCAATACGGTAAGGGATCGAACAAACAGGAACAGGATCAGCGTCACCTGTATCAGGATTGCCGGAAATACGATTGCCTGGGTTTTCAGCAGGGCATCCTGGGCCTCCAGTACCAGCGGGAGCAAACCGGTAACATGCATGGTCAGACCCCGGTGTGCAGACTCGTTCCAGAGGCGCTTCAGGTCAGTCATATGTCCGGAATACGGTGACCCTGAAATATTCCTGAAACGGAAGGTGAGGCGCAGCTTTGACTTGTCACCACTGATATACGCCTGTTTCAGTTCCGGCATGATCACCTCTTCCCGGTAGCCATCCAGCCAGTCAAGGGGTGTAATGATCGTCGTCAATCCCGGCAGGCTGCGTGCGTTATTCACAACCCCCCTGATTTGAACGATATTTTTCTCCGTAGTGATGGCAGTCCCGTCATTCGTTTCCACAACCATGTCCATGACCAGTAATCCGGCCAGCCGATCTTCAATAAACCGGTAGGACTGGATCAGTTCCGAGTCGTCCCGGAAAAAATAGATGGCATCCGGTTCTGTCCTGAGCCTGGGCAACAACAAGACAGCCACGATGGCGGCAGCGAACAGGCACAGGCTGATGCCTTTACTCCGGCTGGAAACGGTAGCGGACGAGGCAGCACGCGGCAGGCATGGCAAGTTTCCGTTACCTGCCAGCAAGCACCAGGCTGCCGGTACAAAAACCATCATAACGACAAAGGTGATGAATATTCCGACCGGGAACACGATCCCCATATCCCGCATGATCGTCTGTGGGGAAAAGACAAACCCGCAACAACCGATCACCGAGGTGACCATGGCGATGAGCGACGGCCGGAATGTCTTTGCATAGGCAAGTTCCAGGTCCCATACGCCACCGTCACGTCTTGAGAAGAAATGGATCGCGGTGGTTATCCCCATGTAGAAAATGAGTGGATACAGGATCAGGGTAAGCAGGTTGAACTGAATGTCCATGCCGGAGGCAAATGCCAGTGTGCAGAACAGACTTATGCCGATACCGGTCATGACACAGGTGACCACTACCGGGCTCCGCAGGAAATAGAGCATAACCACCAGGGTGATGATGATGAGCCCGGTAAGTACCACCGTGAGATCATGGGTCAGTGTCTCTGCCAATACTTCCGAAAAATAACTTGTCCCGGCGAGGTGATAGCTCAGTCCCATATTATCCAGGCCCTGTCTTACCGCCTGCACTATTTGCGGATGCAGGGCCTGGTGGTCCTGTTTCAACAGAATCAGGACAGCCAGTGTTTTCATATCCCGTGACATGAGAACATTCCGGTAATCCGCCGGCCGTTGTGCAGATGCTTTTTTCAGGTCATCAACCACTGCCTCATCGATAGCGTCCCCTTCCACATTGAGCAGAAACATGCCAACCGGATCAAATACGGAACTCACCCCTGCATTCGCCCGGATGTCCTCGATAAAGGCCAGATACCCCGGCAGCCTGGCGGGTGTGATATCCGCCCGGTTGACAACGGCGAGGAGGGTTGCATCATCACCAAATTCACGGATGAATTCCAGGTAGTACCGGTAGCTGTCCGAGTCCTGATCCAGCCACGCCTCCATGGTATGATCAACCTTGTAGCCGGCGAGGCAGCCGCAAATAATGCCCAGCAGAAGAAAGCCGCCGGTGATGGCACGATAACGGCGTTTTATCAAGGACAGCAGACCCTGTTCGATATTCATTGGCCGGCCAACTCCTCAATAATCCGTTCATCTATATCCTGGAAATAATCACTGAATAAAAATCCGAATTTCAGGGCCGTCTCCCGATCACCCCCGATCCTGACCATGCCATCAAAAAAGGCATGTTTGAGATCCGTCCTGCCATTCACGATATCGTTGAAAAGCGGCTGGTTTAATTCGTAGGAACAATCAAACTTCATTTCCTTCACATAGCGGATGCTTCCCCTGTCAAAATGGATGACCTGATCAAAATCCGGTTCACCCCGGATCAGGAAACGTATTTTTGTATCGACATAGGGTATGCGTTTCAGGAAGCCTTCCCCCAGTTGCCCGTTAACAAACCGGTGAAAATAGTCCTGCGGACCGGTGATTCCCAGCGTATGCAACGCCAGCCGGTTGAGTGCCCCCCGTTGTTTTTCCGCTGCCCTTGCCTCCAGAAGTTCACAGAAATCGACCGCTATTTTTTCAATATTGATGCCGGTGCCCATGGATTTTTCTTCATCCGCAAAAACCGGTGCCGCAAACAGATAGGGTTGATAGGACAATGTGGCACGGAAAAAATTTTCTTCAATGATCGTTCTCTTTGCCTGTTCGAAGTCGCTGTTGTCCACAAAACGCACCCCTTTTATACCAAGGGCATGACAGAAGGCATCGTGTAATTCAACCAGGCTGAAATCGTTACCAAGGAGGGGGACCACCGTGTATTTTTCCATCGCGGTCACCAGCCCCTGCATAATCCGGTCAACCACACTGTCGATCAATATCAGATTGACCCGTAGACCCGGATCAGCCGCGATGCGCAGCGGGATCAACATGGCGTCACTGTCCTGCCTGACACCACAACGGCCAAATATGCCGCGGCCCCGTTCCAGGTCCCGGCGACAGCATTCACGGATGAAATGCGATGCCTTCAGGAAAGTATAGACAGTGCTGACTACATTGTTCTCACCGAGGGGATAGCCGCCGACGACAATGCCGGGACGGTAGACGGCTACACGGACGGCATCCGTCAGGCCTGCATCGTGCAGGTATTTTTCAACCTCGAATTTGGATGCCTCATAGGGATTGTGAAAGCCCTGTCCGACATCCAGATCTGTATGACGGAACACCCGCCGGCTGTCTCCGGCAACATAGGCGGTACTCATGTAATGAAAATCCTGAATCCCGAGGTCCCTGGCAAGCGCATAAACATGTCGGGTCCCCTGCAGATTATGCAGATAGATTTCTTCGGCCAGATGCGTATCAAAACGCGTCATCCCGGCACAATGAATCACGGCGGAGATGGCGGTTGTTGCCAGTTTTTCCAGCGTTTCAGGGTCGATCCCGCAATCTGGCCGGGCCAGGTCCCCTTCCATTACATCCAGGTATTCAAGCGGAAACGGGCCTGACAGTTTCAGTAAATCAACAACCCTTTCCCGCGGACAGCCCTTTTTCCGCCGGACAAGGACACCAACACGATAACCCTGGTTCAGGAGTTGCCACAGGAGGTGCCTGCCGATATAA
>MGXK01000067.1:4141-5450 GCA_001802375.1 Gammaproteobacteria bacterium RBG_16_51_14 | reverse complement strand
AGGCGAATGACTGGGAAAGCACAGTATCGATATACAATGACCCCCGTGTCCTGACAAAATTCAGATCGGCGATGGGATTTTCCAGATTGTGACAAATATGCGTGGTCTGATCACGAATGCTGAGCGCAGCAACCACTGCTTCCATCGCCCCGCTGGCGCCAATGGTGTGACCCAGCAGGGATTTGGTTGAATTGATTAGTGTATCACGGTCGAACATCCGTTCGATCACGCTCGCTTCCACGGCATCATTGACCGGCGTGCCGGTACCATGTGTGTTGATATAGTCCACGTCGCCTTGATTGATCCCGGCATCCATCAGCGCCATTTCTATCATGCGTGAAATCCCGGCCCCATCCTCGGACAAGGCCATCGCATTGTTTGCATCAAAAGACTCACCGTAGCCAATGATTTCCGCCAGGATTGGCGCGTCCCGCCTGCGGGCAGACTCAAAATCCTCCAGTACCAGTACCGCACTTCCCCCCTGGCTGAACAGAAAACCACTCCTTGCTTCATCAAAAGGCCGGTTTGCCTGCTCCGGACAGGAGCAATCACTGATCAGCGTTCCGGCTATATCAAAACCGCGGAAGAGACCTCCATACCGGTCATGCAGATATTCGCTGCCGCCGGCCAGTGCGAAATCCACTTCACCTGAGCGGATTGATTGAAACGCCTGCCCGATGGCGACCGTTCCCGCTGCACAGGCAGAGGCGTAAAGACGGTTCTGTCCATGCAGGGAAAATTTGATGCCTAATGAAGACGACACTGTGTTCGGCATCATCATCGCGACCACCATCGGATGCATCCTGGGGGGATGAACCATGGTATCCATTACGCTGTGAAGTTGCCCTTCGTATTCCGGCGCCAGTTCACCGGAATCAAGAAGTGATTGCAATGCCCGCTTGCCGGTGGCGTGCGTCTGGCAGGTATAGTTCTCCAGGAACGTACACACACCACCAACGCCGGTTCCCATGAACACACCTGCCCGGCCGGCATCGATACCATCAACCAGTAAAGTGTCCCGGTGGCGGCTGTTTTCAGTCAGGCCCAGACCGGCTGCCCTGATTGCCTGCAGACCGGCACAGAGCGCATTCAGTGCGACCGGATCATGTTGCAGCCTCTCAATACGGCTGATCCCGTGCTCACTGTAATCAATGGCAGGCAGGGGTGACCACAAAGTCGACTGGAAGTCTGAATATTTCCGCCATTGTTCAGGGATGGGTTTGACAACAGAAACATCATCAAGGCAATTCTGCCAGAATTCCTCAATGTCCGAACCCAGCGCACTGATAATACCCATACCGGTGATAAC
>MGXK01000067.1:383-4119 GCA_001802375.1 Gammaproteobacteria bacterium RBG_16_51_14 | reverse complement strand
CCTGCCTCACCCAGCCTGTTATCGATATAGGCGATGACATCCTCAACGGTTTTGAGCCTTTCCGTTTCTTTATCGGTGATCACGCCACCGAATTCATCCTCCAGCGCCAGGATCAGGGAAACGGTATCGACAGAATCAATACCCAGATCCTCCTTTAACAGGGCCTGTTCTGTGATCCCGGATCTGTCGATTACACAAACCTCGGCAATGAGGTCAATTACCCTCTGTTCTGTATCATGGCTTTTATCTGCAATCATGGTGTGTAATCAGGAAAGTACATTACTGATATTCGGGGAAACCACCGGAACAAAATCATCAATATAAACCGATCATTTCTGTTGCGTTCCTAATTGGCAATAAAATCGCCATTATCAATCAGGAATGACAGGGTCCGATCCCGGTTGCATGAATGTTCCATTGTTACTATCGCATAATGTATATTGCATAAATTCAGATAGTAGTTTACAGCGGATACCTTAAGGTAATATTAATTTTCACGTAAATCATGCGCATACTACTGGCAGAAGATGACCCTATCCTGGGGGACGGGATTGCCACGGGACTGCGGGAATACGGGTTTACTGTCAACTGGCTCACAGATGGCAAGGCTATAGAAACAGCACTGGACAGTGAAAAATATGAGGTGCTCATACTTGACATCGGACTGCCCGGGAAATCCGGTCTGGAAATACTGGAGAACCTGCGCAGGAAAAATAACAACCTGCCTGTCCTGATCCTGACCGCACGGGATACAGTCCATGACCGCATAAGGGGTCTTGACACCGGTGCCGATGACTACATGATCAAACCGTTTGATCTGAATGAACTCGCCGCCCGCATCAGGGCATTGATAAGACGTCATCATGGCCGGGTATCACCGACACTTGAACACAGGAATATTGTCATGGACCCTGCCGGCTTCACCGTCACCCTGGATAATGAACCAGTCAGGCTCACCAGGCGGGAATTTCTCATTCTGAAACTCCTGCTGGAAAACAGGGGTATCGTCCTGACGCGGAACAGCATGGAAGAATCACTCTATCCGTGGGACGAAGGTATCTCGAGTAATACCATTGAGGTCCACATCCACCATCTCCGGAAAAAATTCGGAAGCGACATGATCAAGACGGTACGGGAAGTTGGATATACGATAGAAAAATGACGTATTCCATCCGGAATAACCTCCTCACTTCATTACTGGGCACTGTATTTCTTGTCCTGTCAGCAACCAGCCTCATCGTTTATCACGACTCGCAACAGGAAATCCGTAGTCTGATTGATGAACATCTTGCACAATCAGCACAGGTACTCTTTACCCTCGTGGCACATGAACTCAGGGAAGAAAATGAAAAGTATGCAACCAAGGAAGACAGATTCGATGAACTTAAGGACCATCTTGCCTTTCATAAATTCAATACCCTGCTTGCATTCCAGATCTCGGTTGCTGGTGAATTTAACTTTATTTCCCGGGCAACACCACAGGAACCCTTGTCTGACAATTCCGGCGGATTCTCACAAATAACTATCGATGATGAAACATGGCGGGTATTCACATTATTTGATGTAAATGATCAGATAAGCATTCGGGTCGCGGAAAAAGAGAGTATCCGGCATATACTGATACGCAGGATCACCCTGCACGTACTGACACCGTTGATGCTCTGCCTGCCAATACTTGCCCCGCTGATTTATCTGTTGATCAATCATGGCTTCAAACCTCTGAAGGAGATAGGAGACGACATAAAACAACGGGATGTTTCGCAACTTGATCCCATCAAGACAAAAATAATTCCGCATGAAATACAGCCTTTGATAAACGCGCTGAATAATCTGTTGGTACGACTGGAAAGGGCACTGAAATATGAGCGTGATTTTACATCGGATGCCGCCCACGAGCTGCGTACACCCCTGGCCGGTCTGAAAGCACAGGCACAGGTCGCATGTAAAACAGGCAATGAAGAAACCAGGAAAAAGGCACTAGCTCAACTTTTGCAAGGCATCGACAATGCGACACAAATAGTGGAACAATTGCTTACCCTGGCCAGACTGGATCCGGATACCGGACTGGATAAATTCGCCGATATAAACCTGCATACTGTCATCACGGAAGTGGTAACAGATCTAAAGCCACATACCGACAGGAAAAACATTGCGATCAATATCAGTGTGCCGGACACTGCCATTATCCGTGGTAATCATGATGCCCTGAAGATCATGGTCCGTAACCTGCTGGATAACGCCATTGCACAACTGGCACAGGATCAGAATGGCAAAATCGTGATTGTTGCGGAACGAAATGCAGGCAATATGATTTTATCAATCATCGATAATGGACCTGGCATACCTGACAGTGAAAAAGAACTGGTTTTTAACCGGTTCTACCGGCGTAACAACAACAAACCCCAGGGCAGCGGACTTGGTTTATCCATCGTCAAGCGTATAACCGAATTGCACAACGCCGGAATCACCCTGCGGAATCCTGATGCCGGTACGGGGCTGCATGTCAGCATTGTATTCCCGGCATGAACATCCGCATCCGGAACGGTATTGTTATGAACAGTTTCAATAAGAACATGACTGTCCAGGAAAATTCTTCATACGACCGCTGATGATGGCCCTGTCATTATCCATTCACTGATGTCCCGTTAACTTTCCGGACATGAACCACACATACAGAGGACAGGACTATTTTCATGTCAACGGGACAGTGATTTGTATTCCAGAAAACTATCCAGCAACTGTTGGAACGAGCCGGGTTTGTATTTGTTAAAACCTTCTTCATCCACATAAACAAAATCATAGGTCACTTCGGACTGTGCCTTGTTGATATCTTCACACCAGTCTTTCAGACGTTGCATCTTTAACGGCACATCCAGGTCTTCCTGTCCCTTTGTTTCAACAATAACTATCTCTTTCCCTGATTTCTTCACGATAAAATCCGGATGGTAATTGGATATCTCACCATGCGCATTGACGTAATCCAGTTTGAAATGGACTGCCAGAGAGTTCTTTGCATAGGAAATGATGTCATCACAATCATCCAGAAAGCGGGCAAATAAAAGTTCCAGATGGCTATCACCGATAATCTTGTTGAAAATACTCTTGCGCGGGATTAAATAACCTTGCTCTTTTGCAACAAATGGACGTGTATTCCTGAGCTTGATTGAGTCCCGGATTTCCGCACCGCCCTTGTCCTGGATTGTCAGTGCATTGATTTGCCGCTTGAATGTCTCGATCAATGTCTTCGTCGCCTGAAGCTCCGAAAGATTCCTTAATGTATTGGGCGTTTCCAGATCAACTTCCTTGTCGAAGAGGTAGTACTGAATGAAATTCCTGACCTTGCCATAGAGCACATCGTAGCAACTGACCAGGCGCAGGTCTTTCATGATGGTCTGGGAGAAATACCCGATCACACTCCGGTAATCCGCGACACCGGCCGTATCCAGAATGGTCGTATGGGTAATGTTACCCGTGGTGATGTCTCTGAAGACAATTTCCCTTTGTTGTTCCTCGCTGAAATTCCTGTATTCCACTTTTTCATTGGCAAAACCGGATACATCCAGGTCTTCAAGATTTTTATACTCGCGGTAGATCCTCGGTGTCAGAATCGGAATCTCGATATCCAGTGCAGCAAGGTCTTTCTTTGTGTTGTCATTATCAATTTCAACCACGATTGGCGTTTTTGGGCCAGTACCCTCACCCATCGGTTTGCGTTCAAGAATGACCCCTTCAGCCT
>MGXK01000067.1:0-100 GCA_001802375.1 Gammaproteobacteria bacterium RBG_16_51_14 | reverse complement strand
GCCCGTAGCAGTCTCGGCAATCTCACCGTTATTTTTTGTGTGAATGACCAGCACCGCATCTTTGAGATCAGGATAACTGGCCTCCAGATACTCAGCCACG
>MGXK01000066.1:26492-26669 GCA_001802375.1 Gammaproteobacteria bacterium RBG_16_51_14 | reverse complement strand
TGATTGGCTCGATCCTTGGCCTTATCCCATTCGAAGCGTATCCTTGACATAATAAAAGTATAACTACACTGTAATTATATTCAAGTTTAAATATAAGGATGCATAACGGTTCTGCTCAGCAACTTAGCAGGTTCGGGGTCAGAGAAAAAACCGCTAAAATTATCAATTAATTTTTAC
>MGXK01000066.1:24851-26337 GCA_001802375.1 Gammaproteobacteria bacterium RBG_16_51_14 | reverse complement strand
GTCATAATTGCCGGTACTTCTGCTGGTGTCCTTCAAATTTATTCTGATTCACGCGATGCGGTAGATTCCCGTGAGTTACATAATCGTACAATTAGTATCTTAAATGAAGTTCAAAGGTCTCTATATAATTTGGATTTGATTAGTATTAACTTCACTGTGCGACCAGATTGGAATTTAGGCGCTTTTACAGATATTTATAATGAATTTTCTAATCAACTTAGAGAAGTTAATGTAAATATTGATGATCAAACTACTGATGATAAATTAAAATCTGACCTTCAAGAGAAATTAATACTTTTTGGTTATGGTTACGATGATTTGCCTTATACAAACAAATTGCTTGAGAACACTATCTGTTCAGATGATTTACACATCTTGTTTTTCCATGAGCCAATAGTTCCCTCAACTTTCAAATATAATATATATGATTCTGGCGAAGACTTAAGAATTGATATTCTAAATCCATGCAAAACCGCCAGTCTTTTTGATAATTTACCTATAATTGATTCAGATGTTGAAACAGAAACGGATAGAAGAATTCCTAGAGTATTTAGTTGGCAATATGATGTAATTGAAGGTGAGTTAAAAAGATTAGATTTGGAATACAAAATCAATAATGTTATTCCGTTAACTATATCAAGTAATTCAAAAATTATTTCGTTATATGATTTATTAGGAGCCCAACTGATAATTAAATTAAATTACCCGACAATACCTTCGCATCCAGTGTTTAGTAAAGAAGAGATATTAAAATATAGACGCTCAGTGAACGTTCCCAATCTTTTGATGTATTTGAAAAATGGTATAGTGCTTCAATTTGATAATGATAATATGGAAATGACTCATGATGAAGATGGTTATCCATTATATGTATACCAATTTCCAAAAACGATGGAAGAATTAATTAAGTCAACAAAATATAATCAAAGCGAAAGGCTCTCAAACTTTAAATAAACAAATCAAGGAATCAAGGGGGTCAGAGAATTTGAAAACACTGCGTGCATAGACAAGATTTTAAGTTCTCTGACCCTCTTGATTTTTTCCTTGTTGGGCATTATCAGTTGACAATGCTTCCCATCGCGCCTGAATCGTATCGACAGAAAGATCCGCCCCGCAGTCCCATTCAACAAAGTATCTGCCGTTATGAATTCGTTCGAATTCACTTCTGTCCTTCGGCGGTGCAAAGGCCTCTGATTCCAGGTAAGGCTTTACGTCAAACAAACCCGTTTTCCCATCTTCTGCTTTGATGTACAGCGTGTAATTATCTCTGGGAACAATTTCTGCAATGTTCATTGGTCAAGCCCTCGAATTGGGAACGGCTTCTTACCATTAACCACCAATTGCCAATCAGCAAGCAATTCATCCTTATTATTCATTGACATATCAGGTTAACCGAGTATAGGCACTCTATATCCAGAGTGTCCAGTTTGCGTTTTTTATATCCAGAGGGAGGGTGTCCAATATATTTCTGGCAAATCAAAAAGCG
>MGXK01000066.1:5237-24727 GCA_001802375.1 Gammaproteobacteria bacterium RBG_16_51_14 | reverse complement strand
TTATTGGTAGCATTATCAATATCGATCCCTACCAGCTTGCCGTCCGCGTCGTAGTCCAGAACGACTCCTTCCGAAACCTCATGGCTTTCCACGCTGAGGCGTTCGGACAGATCGATATACAGTGAATCAGTCTCAGGATGATAGTTGAGCTTCATGGTATTAACCCCCGATCCGGAAAGGCATTGTATATAGAACCTATCTCAAAATTGCTGTGCTTGCCGATACGGCGTTAAAAACGGGCTCAAAATGCTCATTTACTACCGTGTAAACTGCGCTTTCTCGCCCATTCTTGCCTGGTCTCGCCAGCGCTCGCTAATTTTGAGATAGGTTATAGTCAGTTTATCCTCGAGGGTAATAACTCTCAAGTATCGGCCCCCGAGTTCAGGTATCGCAGCCCAGAATCGGTATCGATTATGCTCCTGTGGTTCCGATCGGATGGCATTGTCCAGAACATAAACGCACCATTCCTTCTTCAAATAGGGACGCTTGCGTAAAACTTCCTTTTCAAAATAATCCGTAAATTTATATTCGGTCATTTACCGAGCTTCCTTTCAGTGGTTGTAACTCTTTTCTGCCCCCGAACTACTGCATTTTCCCCGTTATTTCACCTTCATCCCGGGTTCCGCACCTGCATCCGGACTGAGGATAAAAAGTTCCTTGCCGCCGGGCCCGGCCGCCAGCACCATTCCTTCCGAGGTGCCAAAACGCATTTTCCGTGGCGCCAGGTTGGCGACCATCACGGTCAGTTTCCCTTCCAGTTCTTCGGGCGGGTAGGCCGACTTGATACCGGCGAATACATTGCGTGTTTCCCCACCCATGTCGAGGGTGAGCTGTAACAATTTATCGGCGCCATCCACATGGCTTGCCTTGATGATGCGGGCAACGCGCAGGTCAACCCTGGCGAAATCCTCGATGCTGATCTCACCGGCAATGGGGTCTCTTGCCAGATGCGCGTTGGTTACGGTGTGGACCGTGGCGGCAGTGCTGCCGAGGTCCTCTTTGCTGTCTTCCATCATGGCTTCAATGTGCTCCTGTTCTACCCGTGTCAGCAGCGGTGTGAACGGGTTGATGATATGGCCGGTCAAGGGTGAACCCCTGTCCTCCCACTGCAGAGGGCCGATGTTCAGGAACGTCTCCACCTTTTCCGCCATGACTGGCAATACCGGTTTCAGATAGATCATCAACAGGCGGAAGCAGTTGAGCCCCATCGTGCAGATGGCCTGTAATTTGGCATCGCCGCCATCCTGTTTCGCGATCAGCCATGGTTTTTTATCGTCGATATACTGATTGGCCCGGTCGGCGAGGGTCATGATTTCACGCATGGCCCTGGAATATTCACGCGCATCATAGGCCGCGGCAATGCGCTCACCGGCCTCCGTAAAGTCTGCCCACAGGGCAGGATTATGCAGCTCACTGCCGAGCCGGCCGGCAAACCGTTTATGGATAAAACCGGCACAGCGGCTGGCAATGTTGACTACCTTCCCGACCAGGTCCGAATTCACCCGCAGCAGGAAATCGTCCATATTCAGGTCAATGTCATCCACACCGGCGCCCAGTTTTGCCGCGAAGTAATAACGCAGATATTCCGGGTTCAGGTGGTTCAGGTAGGTCCGCGCGGTAATGAAGGTGCCGCGTGATTTTGACATCTTCTGGCCGTTCACGGTCAGGAATCCGTGGGCAAAGACGGCAGAAGGGGTGCGGAAGCCGCTGCCATGTAATTCAGCAGGCCAGAACAGGGCATGGAAGTAAATAATGTCCTTGCCGATAAAATGGTACATCTCGGCGTCACTGCCGGGCCGGCACCAGGCATCAAAGTCCATGCCGGTTTTATCACACAGGTTTTTGAAGCTGGCGAGATAACCCATGGGGGCATCGAGCCAGACATAAAAGTATTTGCCGGGGGCATCCGGGATCTCGAACCCGAAATAGGGGGCATCCCGTGAGATATCCCACTCCTGCAGGCCGGCCCTGAACCATTCATCCAGTTTATTGGTCACTTCCGGTTGCAGATGACCGGCCCGCGTCCACGCGTGCAACATGGGCTCGAAATCGGCCAGTTTGAAGAAATAGTGTTCTGATTCCTTTTCCACCGGCGTGGCACCGGAGATGGCCGAGACCGGATTCTTCAGATCGGTGGGGCTGTAGGTGGCGCCACATTGTTCGCAACTGTCACCGTATTGATCCGGGGCAGCGCATTTCGGGCATTCGCCGCGGATAAACCGGTCCGGGAGAAACATTTCCTTGACCGGGTCATAGGCCTGGCGGATGGTGCGCCGCGAGATATGCCCGTTGTCCCGTAACGCTGCATAGATGGTATTCGCCAGCCACTGGTTCTCGGGGGAATGGGTCGTGTGATAGTTATCGAATGCGATGGCAAATTCCGCAAAATCAGCCCGGTGCTCTCTGCCAATGCGTTCGATGAGTGTCTCCGGGTTGATCCCTTCCTGCCGGGCGCGCAACATGATGGGGGTGCCGTGGGCATCATCGGCGCAGACATAATAACAACAATGTCCGCACATCCTCTGGAATCGGGCCCAGATATCGGTCTGGATATATTCCACCAGGTGGCCGATATGGATCGGCCCATTGGCATAGGGCAGTGCGCTGGTGACCAGGATTTTTCGGTGAGGATTTGTCATTTATTTCCGGATTATAGGGGGAAAGTCGCACGGTAAAGTACCATTTATAACGTGAAGCGTGAAGGGTAAAGGAGGGCCCGGAAATCCTGTTTCGTGAAGAACACTGGATAAATCGGTAGAATACACAGTCCAACGAAAGACAATTTTGAACGAGAAAGGATGAACCAGGTGATTACACGCGGACAGATTGAGAACATTTTAGCGAAGATTCAGGACCCCCATCTGCAACAGGACCTCGTTGCGGCGAAGGAGGTCAGGGCCATCGATATTGTGGATGACAGGCAGGTTCATCTCCGGCTGGAACTGGGTTATCCGGCCAGGGGCTGGCATGACATATTGATGAGCGAGATCAGGAAAGAACTGGGGACCGCGGGTATCACGGATATTGACATCACGATCGACACGAAAATTGTCTCGCACTCGGTTCAGAAAGGGGTGCAGGTGTTGCCGAATATCAGGAATACCATCGCAGTCGCCTCCGGCAAGGGCGGTGTCGGCAAGTCCACCACGGCGATCAATCTTGCCCTGGCGTTACAAAAGGAGGGGGCCAGCGTGGGTATCCTGGATGCCGATATCTATGGCCCAAGCCAGCCACGCATGCTGGGTTGCCGCGGCAAGCCGGAGAGCATTGATGGCAAGACGATGGAACCCATGGTGAGTTATGGTCTGCAAAGCATGTCCATCGGCTATCTGATTGAGGAAGATACCCCGATGATCTGGCGCGGTCCCATGGTGACATCCGCGCTGGAGCAATTATTGCGGGATACCAACTGGACCGATCTGGATTACATGGTGATAGACCTCCCGCCGGGGACCGGCGATATCCAGCTGACCCTGTGCCAGAAGATCCCGGTGAGTGGTGCCATTATTGTTACCACCCCGCAGGACATCGCCCTGCTGGATGCAAAGAGGGGACTGAAGATGTTCAAAACGGTCGAGGTACCGGTGCTGGGTATCATTGAAAACATGAGTACCCACATCTGCAGTCAGTGCGGATATGAAGAACATATCTTTGGCGAAGGTGGCGGCCTGCAGATGGCAGAACAATACGATATCGATCTGCTGGGCTCACTCCCCCTCGATATTAAAATCCGTGAAGGCGTGGATAATGGCAAACCGACGGTGGTGATGGACCCCGATTCACGCGCCGCGCAGATTTATCGTGATATCGCCCGGCGGGCCGCTGCAAAACTGGCCGTGCAGGCAAAGGATTACACCAGCCGGTTCCCCAGGATTGTGATTGATAACAGTTGATTCGGGACTCGGGTCTCGTGGACACGAACAAATGAGTATTAAAAATGATAAATGGATCCGGCGCATGGCGGTAGAACATGGCATGATTGAGCCGTTTGAACCCTACCAGATAAAACATAACGGAAGGGATCGGCTGGTGTCCTATGGTACCTCCAGTTACGGCTATGATGTACGCTGTTCCAGGGAATTCCGGATATTCACCAATATCAATTCCGCTATCGTCGATCCCAAGGCATTTAACCCGGAGAGTTTTGTCAATCTTGAGGCAGATGTCTGTATCATCCCGCCAAACTCGTTTGCCCTGGCACGCACGGTGGAATACTTCCGTATCCCCCGCAATGTGCTGACGATCTGTCTGGGCAAATCCACCTACGCCCGCTGCGGTATTATTGTCAATGTCACTCCCCTTGAGCCGGAATGGGAAGGTCATGTCACGCTGGAGTTTTCCAATACCACGCCGTTACCGGCAAAGATCTATGCGAATGAAGGGGTCGCCCAGGTGATTTTCATCGGAGCGGATGAGGTTTGTGAGACCTCGTACAAGGATCGTGACGGGAAATACCAGGGACAGACGGGAGTTACCCTGCCAAAAACCTGAACGGTTCCATTCCCGCACACCTGTTTCCGATCCAGGGTTACCTGTTAATAAAGATACAGGGCGTTGATGGCGGTACCAGGCAGGCCAGGCGGCCGGGTCAAAATGAGACTATGATCTTTCTGCATGTACCTGAAGGTGAATCATATCCGGGTAAATCGATAACATGGGATTTCTGCCTGTTTTCCTGAATCTGTCCGGGCGACCCTGTCTGGTGGCGGGGGGTGGTGCCATTGCCTCACGCAAGATCAGGCAACTCCTCAAGGCCGGTGGCAAGGTCACTGTGGTTGCCCCGAAACTCTGTGATGAGCTTGCAGCAATGCTCGATCAGAACAGGATCAGCCATGTTGCGGGAGATTTCGTTGAAAAACATCTGGACGGTATGATCCTGGTGATTGCCGCGACGGATGATGCGGTCATCAATCAGCAGGTTTCAGAACTTGCCCGGGCCAGGAATATCCCCGTGAATGTGGTGGATAACCCAGCACATTGCTCCTTCATCATGCCGTCGGTTGTGGATCGGAATCCGGTCCAGGTCGCGGTTTCCACTGGCGGGGCATCACCGGTCCTGGCCCGCCTGTTACGGGCGCGTCTTGAGACCCTGATCCCGTCCTCATACGGGAGGCTGGCGGATCTGATGTCGAGATTCCGCTCCCGGGTCCGTGAGCGGTTTCCGGAGACACGCGCGCGGCGCCGCTTCTGGGAGGCTGTTCTGCAGGGACCGATCGCGGAGATGCTCATGGCCGGACAGGACAAGGCCGCGCTGGCGGCCCTGGAAAAACAACTTGAGGAGGGGACGCAGGCACCCGGTAATTCCGGGGAGGTTTATCTGGTCGGGGGCGGACCGGGAGACCCGGACCTGCTCACGTTCCGGGCCCTGCGCCTGATGCAGCAGGCCGATGTGGTCTTGTATGATCGACTGGTCGCCCCAGCCATCGTTGCCCTGGCGCGTAAGGATGCCGAGCGTATCTTTGTCGGCAAGCAGCGGGATCAACATGCCCTGTCACAGGTTGAAATCAATCAATTACTGGTCAGGCTGGCGAGGGAAGGGAAGCGGGTCCTGCGCCTGAAGGGGGGCGACCCGTTTATTTTTGGTCGTGGCGGCGAAGAGATCGATACCCTGTCGGAACAAGGGGTCCCCTTTCAGGTGGTTCCCGGGATTACTGCTGCCGGGGGTTGTGCCAGTTATGCCGGTATCCCGTTGACACACCGGGACTATGCCCAGTCCTGTATTTTTGTCACCGGGCACCTGAAGGATGGCAGCATGGATATGAACTGGGAGGCGCTGGTCCAGCCCCGGCAGACCATCGCTGTCTATATGGGGATCCAGGGACTGGATGTGTTATGCAGTCAATTGATCCGGCATGGCATGCCTGAAACCATGCCGGCCGCCCTCGTGCAACAGGGGACGACACAACATCAGCGCGTCTATACGGGGACACTGAAGTCATTGCCGGATATCCCAAAGACAAACGAGGTCAGACCACCGGCCATGATCATCATCGGTGAGGTGGTAAGGTTACATGAAAAACTGGCGTGGTTTGTGCCGGCAGAGTAGAAACCCAAAGGCATGGATGCCGGTATCTCTATCCACCTGGTCTCATTTTTGCCGATTTTGTGATTTCTGAAGTGGATGTGCCGGTCGATGATAGGGGACCACAAAAGAGACTTTACCCGCCAGGTGGTTTCCCTTGATTTTACGCCAGTAGTCTGGCGTTAACAGGTCCTGGTGGACTTCCAGGAACAGGTCACGCAAGGTCTTGTCCAATGAGAGAAACTTGATAAATTCTTCCGGGAAAATGTCGTTCTCGGCAACGTAATACCAGTGATCTGCCCGCAGTTCATCTTCACTGTCCCTGGTTTCCGGGATGTCCCTGAAATTGCATTCGGTAATCAGCAAGACTTCATCATAATCATAAAAAATGACGCGATGATGGCGGGTTACCCCGAAATTTTTCAGTAACAGATCCCCGGGGAAGATGTTCGTCTGTGCCAGGTCCTTGAGTGCCTGGCCATAATCAAGAATGACGAGTTCCGCTTCCTCTTTCGGGACCTCCCTGATATACAGATTCAGCGGTCGCACGCGACGTTCAATATAGACATGTTTGATGAGCAGTTTGTTGCCTTCGATCCTTACTGTTTGCGATGCCTCACGAAGTAACTCATCAAGCAGATCATCAGAGAACCGGTTGACGGGAAAGGCAAGGTTCAGGAATTCCTGGGTATCGATCATTCTGCCTGCCCGGTCATGTTTGGAGACAAGCTTGTATTTGGCGATTACCTCATTTCGGCTGAGTGTCTTTGGATAGCCGAATTTGTCACGGATGACCTTGAAGACAAGATCATAGGACGGCAGGGTGAAAACGATCATCACCAGGCCCTTGTCGCCAGGTGCAAATACAAATTGTTCGTCGGTCAGATACAGATGCTCGGTGAATATCCGGTATCTTTCCGTTTTGCCCTGGCGCAGGCGTCCGAGCACGGTATACAGTTCATCGATCGGTTTCCTGGGGATAATGGAGTGCAGGAAATAGACCGCGCCGATCACGGTATTTGGATTCGTGAAATAATAGGATCGGGTATAGCCAAATACGATGCTGACTTCCTTGTCGGACATCAGCACGGCATCCACCTGGATGCCGCCGTCTTCATTCCTGAATGCGATCACGATCGGCAGTATGTCGTTCTGCATGATGATTCTGCCGACCAGATAGGCCCTGGCAGACTGGTAAAAGTGCGAATTGATAAATTCAAAGCGCAGATAATCATCACTGCCATGGCATTCCGCCTGAATAAACTGCGCAATATCATTGGCAACCCTGGTTGCATTGGCTTGCAAATCGGTATAGGGCACACCGAATGAGAAATCGTCGAGTATGGTTTCGAATATCCTTTCCAGCGAACCCCAGTAGGGATAGCGGCGAAGATCCAGCGATTTGGCCATTTCGATATCTTCATCAAAATGGGATGATACGAATTCCAGTTCCGGATCAATCCCGACGGTGCCGAAAATACGGCGTGTTATTGAATTGAAGAAGGTTTTTATGAAACCTGCGTCAGGTACCTTGTTCAGGCGGTCACCAAAATACGTCCTGATGCCGTTCCAGAGGGGATGGTCAGTAACCCGGGGACCCAGGTTGTGTCTTAATACCAGGACAATCCGACAAACCGATTTCTCATACAGGTCGACGCGATCAACGATATCCTGTTGATGTCCCTGCCAGTCACATTGTTCAAAACGGCGACGTGCGCGTTTGGTAAGGCGATAGAAATTGTTGTTATAGCGGATGAAACCGTCATAGATGATCTGCGAGCACTCGGCGATGAGATCTCTATGCGGCTTGTCTGCCATTATAGACAACCGTTATTGATTGGCGATCAGGGCATCTGCAAATTCACTGCATTTTACTTCCGTTGCATTATCCATCAGGCGGGCAAAATCATAGGTGACGGTTCTATTTGCTATCGTTTTATCCATGGCTGCGATAATACGATCGGCTGCTTCAGTCCACCCGAGATAGCGCAACATCATTTCCCCGGACAGGATCAGTGAACCCGGATTGACCTTGTCCTGATTGGAATATTTGGGTGCAGTTCCATGCGTTGCCTCGAAGATGGCATGACCGGTATCGTAATTGATGTTGCCGCCGGGTGCGATGCCGATACCCCCTACCTGGGCCGCGAGTGCATCGGAAAGATAATCACCATTCAGGTTCATGGTGGCAATGATATCGAATTCAGTAGGGCGGGTTAATACCTGTTGCAGTGTAATATCAGCAATCGCATCCTTGATGAGAATCTTGCCTGACTGCAACGCTGCTTCCTGCTCTGCGTTGGCCGCCTTACTGCCTTTTTCCGCCTTGGTACGTTCCCACTGGTCCCAGGTATAGGTGCGGTCTGCAAATTCTGATTCGGCCAGCCGGTAGCCCCAGTTCCGGAAGGCACCCTCGGTAAATTTCATTATGTTGCCTTTATGGACAAAGGTGATGCTTTTCCTGTTGTTTGCAACCGCATAGTTGATGGCAGCCCTGACCAGGCGTTCCGTGCCTTCTCTGGAAACGGGTTTGATGCCGATGCCGGATGTGTCCGGGAAACGGATCTTCTGGTAATAATTCGGGAATTCCTCCCGGAACAGCTTGAGGAAACGTGCGTTTTCCTCGGTACCATTTTCCAGTTCGATACCGGCGTAGATATCTTCTGTGTTTTCGCGGAAGATCACCATGTCGACGGATTCCGGATGTTTGACCGGTGACGGCACCCCTTTAAACCAGCGCACCGGCCGCAGGCAGACATACAAATCGAGGATCTGTCGAAGCGCGACATTAAGAGAACGGATCCCGCCACCGATGGGGGTGGTTAACGGCCCCTTGATGGCGACCAGATATTGCCGGCAGGCAGCCAGGGTTTCCTCCG
This sequence comes from Gammaproteobacteria bacterium RBG_16_51_14, assembly GCA_001802375.1. Classification (GTDB taxonomy): domain Bacteria; phylum Pseudomonadota; class Gammaproteobacteria; order Eutrophobiales; family Eutrophobiaceae; genus RBG-16-51-14. The sequence continues at coordinate 15,826 of MGXK01000066.1, read as the reverse complement.
GGAGCCAGCTACCACACACGGCATTGGCCTTCTCGCCGGCATATACCTCCAGCCAGTGTATACGTCGTTTACCCTGGTAGGACCTGGCAACGGCAGCATCCAGTACCCGGACTGTCGCCCGCCAGATATCAGGCCCGATGCCATCCCCTTCAATGAAGGGGATAATGGGGTTATCAGGGACATCCAGTTTGCCCCTGGTTAGGGTGATTTTATCTCCGCCCGAAGGGGGTGTTAACGTGATTGCCAATGGTCAATCCTCATAGTAAAGGGTTTGATATCAACGGTATTTGCAACGTATTTGAATAATAGTTTAAATATTGTGCAGTGCACCAACAGCGGATTTAACCAGTTACTGTCCATGCACTGACTGTTTTTATTGCTTGTGAAGAATTTAATTTTTTCTTGTTAGTGTAACGGTCATCAGTATACATGATTACATGGATAGTCACGTAGCCGATTGACATATATACATAAATTCACTAATGTTATACCAAAGCGCCGATTTGAAATTCAGCTTGCGGGCGCGGAACAAATACAGCTAAAGAGAGCCTGACCTGCTTTAGCATATGCTGAATGCGGGTTTTTTAGTGCCTATCGTAATCGTGTCCCCCGCATTCGAATCGCACGCTGTGAGGCTGACCCTTTTTGGTGGTAATTATCCGGAGGTCAAGATGTCCAAGATCAATCCTGAACAATACGGAGTAAACACCTGTGCTGTACGGGCAGGCCAGTTGCGTAGCCCGGAGGGTGAACACAGCGAACTGATCTTCGCCAGCTCCAGTTTTGTCTTTGCCAATGCGGCCGAGGCGGCGGCACGCTTTAGCGGAGACAGTCCGGGCAATATCTATTCCCGTTTTACCAACCCCACTGTGCGTACCTTTGAAGAGCGGCTGGCCGCCATGGAAGGGGGTGAACGCTGTATCGGCACCGCCTCGGGTATGAGCGCGATCCTCAGCACCTGTCTGGCCCTGTTACGGTCTGGTGATCACATCGTGTCTTCCCGGAGCATCTTTGGCACCACGGTCAGTCTGTTTGACAATATATTAACGAAGTTCGGTATTGCAACGACATTTGTGGCATTAACCGACTATGCCGGCTGGGAACAGGCCATCCGGCCCCAGACCCGTCTGCTGTTTCTGGAAACCCCCTCGAATCCTCTCATGGAGATCGCCGATATTGCCCGTCTGGCCGAACTGGCTAGAAGGCACAACTGCCTGCTGGTAGTCGATAACTGCTTTTGTACACCGGTCCTGCAACAACCTTTAAAATTGGGGGCGGATATCATCATCCATTCGGCGACCAAGTACCTCGATGGCCAGGGGCGCTGTGTCGGTGGTGCGGTGATTGGCAGTGAGGCCTTGCTGGGGGAGGATATTTTCGGATTCCTGCGCACGGCCGGTCCAAGCATGAGTCCCTTCAATGCCTGGGTCTTCCTGAAAGGACTGGAGACATTACATGTACGGATGCGGGCTCATTGTGAAAATGCAATGCAGATTGCCGGGTGGCTGGAGCAACAACGGGGTGTAACCCGGGTCTTTTATCCCGGTCTGCAATCACATCCACAGCACGAACTGGCCTCAACACAGCAACAGGGTTACGGCGGGATTGTCAGCTTTGAGGTGCCGGGGGGGAAACCGACGGCCTGGCAAGTCATTGATGCGACGAATGTCTTTTCCATTACCGCCAATCTCGGAGACACCAAGAGCACCATCACCCATCCGGCGACCACGACACACCATCGGTTGACGGATATTCAACGCGCCGAGTCGGGAATCACGGATGGACTAATCCGGTTGTCTGTCGGGCTGGAGGATGTGGACGATCTGAAACGCGATCTCCTGGCCGGGCTGACAGGTCTGGTTGCATGAATATCTCTTGCATCTCCCGGAAGGCAGGCTCGGATCTTCATCCTCATGGATTTCAGGCATTGATCTGTGGCAGAATGGCAACCCGGTTTCTGGGGGTAATGCTGTTAACTGTTTTTTTCGCTGCACTATATAACGATATAGTTACCCGCCGGGATGCAACCATCATCGGCGGCAGAAAACTAATACAAGCTATAACGGACATTTCCGTAGACAATTCCATCAATTCGAGACTGGAGGCTTCATATCATGCCAGGACGTAACTTTTTATTTATTCCAGGCCCAACCACTGTGCCACAACGTATCAGGAATGCCATGGCGATAGAGCAGGAAGACATGCGCTCCACGGACTTCCCGAAATTCACCCTGTCATTGTTCGCAGACCTGAAGAAGATATTCAAGACTGAAACCGGTCGTGTTTTTATTTTCCCGTCGTCAGGCACCGGGGCATGGGAAGCCGCTGTAACCAACACCTTATCCCCTGGTGACAAGGTATTGATGTCCGGGTTTGGTCATTTCAGTAATCTCTGGATTGATTTATGCCAGCGCCATGCGCTGGATGTCCAGGCACTGGAAGTGGAATGGGGTAAAGGCGTCCCTGTTGAGAAATATGCAGATATCCTTGCAGCAGATAAAAAACACGAGATCAAGGCGGTTTTTGCAACCCAGAATGAAACCGCAACAGGCGTGGCAAGTGACATTGCGGGGGTGCGCAAGGCGATGGATGCCTGCAAGCATCCGGCCCTGTTGTTTGTTGACGGGGTAAGTTCGGTTGCCTCGATTGATTTCCGCATGGATGAATGGGGTGTGGATCTGTGCGTCAGCGGCTCCCAGAAAGGGTTTATGTTGCCAACCGGTCTGGGTCTTGTCTGTGCCAGTCAGAAGGCGCTTGCGGCCCGTAAGGAAGCCAGGCTGTATCGTACTTTTTTCAGTTTTGATGACATGATTACGGCCAATGATAATGGCTTCTTCCCGTATACCCCGGCCACCATCCTGATGCGTGGTCTGCGTGAATCCGTCAATATGCTGCTTGAAGAAGGCCTTGAGAATGTCTTTGCCCGTCACAACCGCATGGCCAATGCCGTCCGCGCGGCGGTTGAGGCCTGGGGCATGAAGACGATAGCAAGGGAACCCAGGTGGTATTCCGATACCGTTACCGCGGTGGCGACACCGGAAGGTTTTGACGGGAATGAGGTTGTACGTCATGCCTATAAGTATTACAACCTTGCCCTGTCCGTGAGTCTGTCCAAGATCGCCGGCAAGGCATTTCGCATAGGCCATCTGGGTGACCTGAACGAGATGATGGTACTCACCCCCATAGCGGGTGCAGAGATGGCGATGAAGGATCTGGGGCTGCCGGTTAAACTCGGTAGTGGTGTTGCCGCTGCCCAGGAGTATCTGCGCTCGACTGCCAAACCAAGATTTTAACAAGGCAGGCCGGGGTAATTGATGAGAACGGGACCTTACACCAGGATCTGTTCTGTATTTTTGGTGAACTTAACTAATCTATTGTAGATATAGCGGAGGGTAAGGCATGAGTTTTACTCAATATGAACAGGCCCGTGCACGGCTGCAGCGAAGCGAACTGGCTGTACCGGGCTCAAATCCGAAGATGTTTGAAAAAGCGGCCAGGAGTGAAGCCGATTACATCTTCCTGGATGTCGAGGATGCGGTCGTGCCGGATGACAAGGTACAGGCACGCAAGAATATTATCGTGGCACTGAATGACATTGACTGGGGCGACAAGACCATGTCCGTGCGTATCAATGGACTGGATACCCATTATATGTACCGTGATGTCGTTGATATCGTCGAACAGGCGGGGAAACGCCTCGACACCATCCTGATCCCGAAAGTCGGTACGCCATCGGATGTGTATGTTGTCGATTGCATGCTGACCCAGATTGAACAGGCGGTGGGTCTCAAGCACCGGATCGGGATCGAGTGTCTGATCGAAACGGCCCTGGGTGGCGCCAATGTCATGGCGATTGCCCAGTCCAGCAAACGTCTGGAGGCGCTGCATTTCGGGGTTGCCGATTATGCGGCGAGCATGCGTGCCCGTACCACCAATATCGGCGGCCTGAATCCCGATTACCAGTGCGATGGTGCGCTGGCTGATCAGTGGCATGCCGCACTGGTCAACATGGCCACCGCCTGCCGCGCTTATGGCCTGCGTGCCATCGATGGTCCGTTTGGTGATTTCAGCGACCCCGAGGGTTATCGTGCTGCCGCCAGGCGTGTTGCCGCCCTGGGTTATGAGGGTAAGTGGGCCATTCATCCATCCCAGATTGACCTGGCCAATGAAGTCATGTCGCCGCCGGAAAAAGAGGTGACACGCGCCCGCCGTATCCTTGAGGCACTTGCAGAAGCGGCCAAGGCCGGCAAGGGGGCTGCGCAACTGGATGGCAAGATGATCGATATCGCCTCCGAGCGCATGGCAAAGAATGTCCTTAAACAGGCTGAAGCAATCGCTGCAAAGCCAAAATAGCTATGAATTTTCAAAACAGGAGGGTGTAATCGTGGACATCCATGAATATCAAGCAAAAGAGATTCTCTCTGATTACGGCGTACCCATTGCCCAGGGAGGACTGGCCTACAGCCCTGAACAGGCGACCTACCGCGCCCAGGAAATCGGTGGAGATGTCTGGATCGTCAAGGCACAGATCCATTCCGGTGCCCGTGGCAAGGCAGGAGGCATCAAAATGTGCAGGACAGAACATGAGGTCTGGGATGCCGCGGATGAACTGCTCGGCAAGAAGCTGATAACAAACCAGACCGGGCCGCAGGGCAAGGTCTGTCATCGGTTGTATATCGAGGCCGGCGCCGAAATCGAACGTGAGATCTATCTGGGATTCGTGCTGGATCGTCATATGGAACGTGTCGCCGTGGTGGCGTCCGGTGAAGGCGGCATGTCAATTGAGGATATCGCATCTGAAAAACCGGGGTCGCTGATCCGCATTGCCGTTGAGCCTGCCGTTGGTATGCAGCCTTTCCAGGCGCGCGAGATTGCCTTTGCACTGAAACTGGATAAAGCCCATGTGAATCAGGCCGTCACAGCGATCCTGGGTTGTTACCGTGCCATGCGCGATCTGGATGCCACCATGATTGAAATCAATCCGCTGGTCCTGACCAAACAGGGTGGACTCCTGGCACTGGATGCAAAGATGTCCTTTGATGACAATGCCCTGTTCCGGCATTCGAATATTTCCGAATTTCGGGATAAATCACAGGAAGACCCGCGCGAGATGAAGGCGGCTGATCGGGGCCTGAGCTATGTTGGTCTGGACGGCAATATCGGTTGCATCATTAACGGTGCCGGTCTGGCCATGGCCACCATGGATATGATCAAGCATGCGGGTGGCGAACCTGCCAATTTTCTGGATATCGGGGGCGGTGCCTCCCCCGAGCGCACGGCAAAGGCGTTTACTCTGGTGCTTTCCGATGACAAGGTGCAAACGATACTGGTAAATATATTCGCCGGGATCAATCGTTGCGACTGGATCGCGGATGGTGTCATTCAGGCCTTGCACAAGATCGACCTCAAGGTTCCACTGGTGGTCCGGCTTGCCGGTACCAATGTGGATGAAGGCAGAAAGATGCTGAAGGACAGCGGTCTTCCCATCATCATGGCGGATACACTGGAAGACGCCGCGTTCAAAGCAGTTGCAGCCTGGAAAAAAGCGACCGGTAAATAGGGGAGAATATCAATGTCTATTTTGTTAGATGAAAGAACTAAAGTAATCGTCCAGGGTTTCACCGGTCAGACCGGAACTTTCCATTCGACCGAGATGATTGAATACGGCACCAATATTGTGGGAGGTGTCACCCCGGGCAAGGGCGGGACCAGGCATCTGGATCGTCCGGTATTCAATACGCTGAAAGACGCTGTTGCAGCGACGGGAGCCAATGCAAGTATTGTTTTTATCCCGCCGCCATTTGCCGCCGATGGCATCATGGAAGCCGCCGATGCCGGTATCAAGTTTTGTGTGGCGATCACCGATGGTATTCCGTCTCAGGATATGATTCGGGTCAAGCGTTACATGCGCCGCTACAGGGCCGAAGAAAAAATGATCCTGACCGGCCCCAACTGTGCCGGTTCCATCAGCCCCGGAAAATGCATGATGGGTATCATGCCCGGGCATATCTATATACCTGGACCCATCGGCATCATTGGCCGCTCCGGTACGCTTGGATATGAGGCTGCCTCACAGCTGAAAGGACTGGGCATTGGTGTTTCCAGCAGTATCGGGATCGGGGGCGATCCCATTAACGGCAGTTCCTTCAAGGATCACCTGATGCTTTTTGAGGAGGACCCCGAAACCAGGGTCGTGATCATGATCGGTGAGATCGGCGGTCCGCAGGAGGCAGAGGCTGCCAGGTGGGCAAAGGACAACATGACAAAACCGCTGATCGGCTACATTGCCGGACTGACCGCGCCGAAAGGCCGTCGTATGGGACATGCCGGTGCCATCATTTCTGCCTATGGTGAAAGTGCAGCGGAAAAGGTGGAGGTCCTGCGTGAGTGCGGGGTGACGGTAGCACCCAATCCTTCTACCTTTGGCCCTATCGTCAAGGAAATCATGGCCAGGATCAGTTAAGCATTGTTAACCGTGATCCGGTGATCACAGCATGATTACCGGGTCACGATTATCATGTCATATTGCATCTGCGTGATGTCAGGCGTAGATGATCAGTCGATGCGCCGGCAAATTGACCAGGTGGGGGAGATAGAAAGTGAGTAAGCCTAAAGTCATTATTACCCGTCGGTGGCCACAGGAAGCGGAAGCCAGGGCCATGGAATGGTTTGACGCCCGGTTGAATAAAGAGGACAAACCGATGTCCGTTGCTGAATTGCAGGAGGCACTGCGAACGGCAGATGCTGTTTGTCCGACGGTGTCGGATGCGATTTCGGCAGAGGTTCTGAATGCCACACCCCTCAGATGCAAAATCCTGGGTAATTTCGGCGTCGGTTTTAATCACATCGATCTCAATGCGGCCAGGGAACGCGGCCTGGTGGTGACCAATACCCCTGATGTCCTGACCGACTGTACTGCCGATATCGCCATGACCTTGATGTTGATGGTGGCACGCAGGACTGGTGAGGGTGAACGCCATGTACGGAACAGGGAATGGACTGGCTGGCGGCCGACACATATGATAGGTACCAAGGTGACGGGCAAGACACTGGGTTTGATCGGGATGGGCCGCATAGCCCGTGCCATGGCACACAAGGCGCATCATGGTTTCAATATGAGGATTATCTTTACCGATCCCTATCCACCTCCACAGGAGGTTATTGATGCCCTGCAGGCAGAAGCAAGAGGTAGCATAGAGGATGTTTTGAGGGAGGCGGATTTTGTCTCGCTGCACTGCCCGGGTGGCAAGGAAACCTGGCATTTGATCAATGACGAACGCCTGGCAATGATGAAATCTTCGGCATTCATTATCAACAGTGCCCGTGGTGATGTCATTGACCCGCAGGCACTGGTAAGGGCCTTGAAAAATGGTACTATCGCCGGTGCCGGTCTTGATGTTTATGAGGGTGAACCAAAGGTGCAGGAAGAATTCCTGGCGATGAATAATATCGTCCTGTTCCCGCATCTGGGCAGTGCCACCATGGAAACGCGTGTTGCGATGGGACTGCGTGCGCTGGAAAACGTCAAGACCTTTTTTGACAATCAGGAACCAAGGGACAGGGTCGTGTAAATACATCAGGCAGGAGGATATTTGTGCCCACTGGCGCCGAAGGGACAATTATTTCAGGGCAGGATATTGACAGCTTATCGGCCGCTTATGCAAAACACGTTGTCGACCTTCTGACAGGACAGTTGAAAATCGTTATCCAGGTTCGTCACCCGGAAATTCTTGTCCTGTTTCAGGGGGGGAGTCCGGTCCCTGACAATAACAGGGAACTCCTGCTTGGGGTGTTGCAGGCCTGGGGCATCTGGTTTCAGCTGCTCAATGTGGCTGAAGAAAATACGGCGATGCGGCGCCGGCGCCTGACTGAAAAGGTCAGGGGCCTTGAACACGTACCGGGCACCTTTGCCAATGTTTTCATGCAGGCAGCAGAGTCAGGTATCAGGGCAGGGGATATTCAGTCTCTCCTGAACAGTGCACATATCCGTCCTACCATCACGGCCCATCCGACAGAAGCCAAGCGTGTTACCGTCCTTGAGATCCATCGCCGGATTTATGTATTACTGTACCGGATGGAAAGTACGCGCTGGACACCACGGGAGCGCCAGAATTTTGTGGATATGCTGCGAAACGAAATTGAGCTGTTGTGGCTGACGGGTGAACTGCGTCTGGAAAAACCGTCCGTCGCCCAGGAAGTGGCCTGGGGCTTGCATTTCTTTGAACAGACGCTTTTCGAACGCGTACCGGAAACACTGGCGCGGTTAAAGCTGGCCTTGCAGATCTTCTATCCTGGACAGCCGTTTTCGATCCCGCCTTTCTTCCAGTTCGGTTCATGGATTGGCGGTGACCGTGATGGCAATCCATTTGTGACAAATGAGGCTACAAAACAGACACTGTACAGGAATCGCAGTTTCGTATTACATCGTTATCAGAAAAGATTGAATGAGTTGATACAGAAACTGAGTATTTCCAGAAATGCCATCCGCATTTCAGAAACATTCGAAAAGTCACTGCAGCGGGTGCTTGATCAATCGGGTATGGGGAAGGAATTGTCCTCACGCAATCCTGGCGAGGTATTCAGGCAATTCACTGTCTGCATGCTGCTCAAACTGGGTGGGACTGTTTCTGCGCAGGACGGCGGGCCGACGGAAGGCATACGCTATCAAACGGCGGATGAATTCATCTCTGAACTGAAATGCCTGGAACAGGGTCTGATCGATGCCGGATGTCAGCAGATAGCTTCTGCACTGGTGACATCGCTGCGACAGGAGGCAGAGGCATTCCGGTTCCGGACGGTCCGGCTGGACCTGAGAGAGAATTCCACCACCATCAACAATGCACTTGCAGGAATATGGCGGGTGTCCCATGCTGGTAAAGCACCTCCCGAACCGCATACCAGGAACTGGAAAAGCTGGCTGTTATCCGAACTTGCACGACCCCTGAATGATCTGCCCGAATTTACCGCACTGGAGGCATCGGCAGAATCGACGCTGGGACTGTTTAAACTGGCCGCCGGGACGATCAATGAACTCGACCGCGAGGCATTCGGAAACTTCATCCTCAGCATGACACGGTCGGTGGCTGACATACTGGGTGTTTACGTACTGGCGAAATTCGCAGGTCTGTTTGCCGACAGGGAAGGGACAGAAAATTGTCGATTACCCATCGTCCCGCTTTTTGAAACGATTGAAGATTTGCAGCGCGCACCCGTGATTATGAAAGAGTTACTGAATACACCGGTCGTCAAACGATCGGTGAAGGGACTGGGAGGTATCCAGGAAGTGATGATCGGTTATTCAGATTCGAATAAGGATGGTGGTTATTTCACGGCAAACTGGGAACTGACCAGGGCCCAGGTAAAACTGACCAACATCGGTACCGAGTGCAATATCCCCATCACTTTTTTCCACGGGCGCGGGGGTTCGGTCAGCCGGGGCGGGGCCCCGACGGGGTATGCCATTGCCGCGCAACCGGCTGGTTCGGTGCATGGACAGATGCGCATTACCGAACAGGGGGAAGTCGTGTCATCAAAATATGCCAATGCCGGAACGGCGCAATACCAGATGGAACTGCTGGCGGCCAGTGTCTTTGAGCATACCCTGAAGTCACTTGATGAGGATGAACTCAAACCGAATGCAGAATTCAACGAGGCGATGGAGGCACTTTCCAGTCTGGCCTATGTGAGTTACCGGAAGTTTGCCGAAACAGAGGGGCTGGTTGATTACTACAGCGCGGCCAGTCCCGTCGAGGAGCTGGCCAGGATGAATATCGGTTCACGCCCGGCCCGACGCTTCGGTGCCAAATCACTCAATGACCTGCGTGCCATCCCCTGGGTTTTTGCCTGGACACAGAACCGGCACCTGGTGCCGGGCTGGTATGGTGTCGGTACGGCCTTGCAAAGTTTTATCAAGGTGCGCAGTGAGAGCGGTGAAGACCTGTTACGTCAGATGTTCAGTGAATCACGCCTGTTCCGGCTGATCATCGATGAAGTGGAAAAAACATTGGCGCTGGTTGATCTGGATGTCGCCATGCAATATGCCGGACTGGTACCGGATGAAAGGACAAGAAATGGCATCTTTTCCATGATCAGGGAAGAATATCAACTCAGCACGGACATGGTGCTCTGGATTACGGGGGAAAAAAGCCTCTGCGAGCGGTTCCGGGTTTTCAGCCAGAAGCTGAACAGGCGTTCTGCTATCCTGCATCAGGCAGGGATTGAACAGGCTGGACTCGTCGCGAAATATCGCAGAAATGCAGAAAACAATGAAATAGAGGCCTTGATACCACTGTTGCTTTCCATTAATTGTGTCAGTGCGGGTCTTGGCTGGACCGGTTAACCAGACAGGCCCTTTTCCGCCAATACTGCGTACCCGGGTGCGTTTTACTCGCTGGAAAGGTGCAGGCTTATGGATTTGCCAATGAACTTTGTAATCTCATTGATATCTACGTTTATGAAGCAAGTGTCAACCTGATTGATTAATTTTCTGGCCCATCAGGACTGTCCACAATTTAATTATTTCCTATAAAATACACCAGGCCAACACCGGACACCGCGACCATGCTCAAAGTCTACAAACTGGATGATCA
>MGXK01000066.1:1903-5218 GCA_001802375.1 Gammaproteobacteria bacterium RBG_16_51_14 | reverse complement strand
GAGGATGAGGTGAGCACGGAAACGATGGCGCATGCGCTCTGGCTGGATTTGATTGATCCGACGGATGAGGAAAGGGATCAGGTCGAGGCCTCGTTCCGACGGCCACTGCCCGAAACCGAGGACGTGGAGGAGATCGAGGCCAGTTCCCGCTTCTTCGAGGATGAGGGTGGCTTGCATATCAATACCCTGTTTCTGCACGAGGTGGACAACCAGCCACGCAATACCTCGGTGGCATTCACCGTGAGCGGTGGACGCCTGGCCACTTTACGGGAACGTGATATCCCCGCCTTCCGGCTCCTGCGCATGCGCGTGCGGCGTGAAGCCGGTCTCGCGCAGGATGCCATGTCCCTGCTGCTGACCTTGTTCCTGATCAAGATTGACAGCCTTGCCGATACCCTTGAGGAAGTCTACACCGGCCTCGAACGGGTGAGTGCGCTGGTACTCGAAGACGACGGGACTGACATCGAGAGGGCACTGGATGCGCTTGCCCGAAACGAGGATACCAACGGCAAGGTGCGCCTGTGCCTGATGGACAGCCAGCGGGCGCTTACCTTCCTGTTGCGCCGTGGTCGTCTTGCACCTGGACACGCCGAGCAGGCACATGCCCTGCTGGCCGACATCGATTCGCTGCTGCCGCACAATACCTTCGTGTTTGACAAGATCAACTTCCTGATGGACGCGGCCCTGGGGTTTATCAACATAGAACAGAACCAGATCATCAAGATCTTCTCCATCGCCGCCGTGGTGTTCCTGCCACCGACGCTGGTGGCGAGCATCTACGGGATGAATTTCGAATACATGCCCGAACTGAAATGGCTGTTGGGTTATCCCGGGGCCATCGGCCTCATGCTCGCATCGGGAATCGCGCCCTACTGGTACTTCAAGCGCAAGGGCTGGTTGTAGTCATGCGTTCTTTTGCATGATGTTCACAAACACTGTCCAGCTATTTTATTTCTGTGTAAACTCAAGCATGGACATCTTTGATGTGTGGTGTGTTGAAAAACATCGTACACTTTACTTCAGAATGTACTGCAAAAACCGACAGATCTTGAAATACGGTATCCGCCCCCGCGGTGACGTTGCCACATGCCCTGCCCGGGTGCGGGTCTGGCACACCGGACTCAGGTAGTCTATGGATCTTTCGGGCCACGATAGCACCCTCCTGACTTTGTTTCTGCAGCTCGGTCTGGCCGCTGCGCTCGGTTTTCTGGTGGGTCTCGAGCGCGAGATGGGGGGTCAGAAAAATCCCCATGGCGGACTCCGCGATTTCGTGATGTTTGCGCTCGTCGGGGCGGTAAGCGGGCTGGCGGCAACCTTGTATGACAACTCGTGGCTTATCTTCGCCGGTTTCGCCGGGGTCCTTGTTCTGATTGTCTCCGGCTACTGGCTGACAATTCTGAGAGGAGGGGAACAGGATACCGGGATCACAACAGAAATGGCCTCTATTCTCACCTTTTTCATGGGGGTCCTGGTCATAAAAGGGGCAATGGCGCTGGCCATCGCCCTGGCCATTGCCGTTTTGTTGATCATGTCACAGAAGACGGTGATACGGAGATTCAGCACCAATGTTCAGCGTTTTGAACTCGATGCCACCCTTAAATTCCTGATCATCACGTTTATTATTCTTCCGATTTTGCCGAACCGCACCCTGGACGCCTATTTCACGCTGCCAGTCGGTACCGTTACTGCCGTAAGTGAGGCTGGGCAAAAGCTGAGTCTCGTCCCCAAAGGTGGTTATGATTTCGAGGTGGGAAATCGGCTGGATATCTATACCAGCGCCGACGGGTCCCTTGGCAAGATGCTCGTAGAGCAGGCCTCGCCGCAATCCGTGTCCGGCCGCTTCGAGGGCGAGCGATTCGATCGGATTGCCCCGGGCAGCGAACTCAGGGGACCGTTGGGGGTGGAGTTGGTCAGTATCCTGCTGTCCGCCCTCAACCCGTACAAGATCTGGCTGATCGTGGTCCTGGTGTCATTAGTGAGTTCCGTCGGTTATATCCTGATCAAAATCATGGGCAGCAGTGCAGGTATCGGACTCACCGGGCTGATCGGGGGCCTTGCCTCAAGCACGGTCACCACGCTGAGTTTTTCCAGGCGCAGCAAGGAGATGCCCACGTGGAACGCCAATTTTGCAGTCGCTGTCATACTGGCCTCGTCGGTGATGTTTCCCCGGTTACTCCTGCAGATCGGGATCGTCAATCAGGCGCTGATGAAGAATATGGCAGTGCCCATACTGGTGATGGGGATCACGGGTCTGGCAATGGCGGCCTTTTTCTTCTTTCGCGTCAAGACCCAGGAGTCAGGTTCCGGGGAGATGAGCTTCAGCAACCCGTTCAGTCTGAAGTCAGCTATCACCTTCGCCCTGGTATTCTCCGCTATCCTGATGCTGACGCGGCTTGCGATCTCTTATCTCGGCAGTGCCTGGTTGCCGGTCGTTGCCATTGTGAGCGGCCTTACTGATGCCGACGCGATCGCCTTTTCCCTCAGTGACGCCCAGCAGGCAGGCATGATCAGCCTGGACTGGGCGAGTTTCAACCTTGTACTGGGTGCACTCTCGAATACCTTTATGAAGCTGTTTCTGGTATTCAGCCTCGGACATCGTGGCCTGTTCAAACACATGTTGTTCGCTTTTCTTGTCATTGGCATGGCGGGTATTCTCACCATCTTCCTGTACTATGACTTCGAATCCATGATAGTCCGATAGAGGAGATGGATCGGAGTCCCCAGGACATGGGGTCAGGGCACTGGAAAATGCTTGAAGGCATATCGAGTTAGTCGTAACCTATGCAACAAGACCATTACAAAGGAATTGTGATGCCAAAAAAGCCAGGGATAGTATTAACGGGCCACCCAGTATATCTCATGCAAGGTGGTAAAAATCGCACGGCGACCATTACTGCTGGCGATGAAATCTGTCAGGTAATATGTAACTCAACATGCTTGCCAAGGGCAGCAAGGGCCTGTTCCATGGAGGGCAATTTGGTCCCGTGGTGCGGGTCAAGCATCCGGCGAACCTCCCTGACATCCACATTCAGTCTTCTGGCCAGTTCGCTTTTGTTTACCTCCTCCTCACGCATCGCGATGTATAAGGCTGCCTTGATGGCGGTTTGTGCAGGCACTGAAATTATACGTTCACCGCGGCGTGGTATTGATGGTTTGGGAATAGTAAGGCCATCATCAATACGGCCTGCCATTGCTTCATCAAGACAATCAGCTGCTTCAACAAGACCGTCCTCAATGGTATCGGCCTGGGTAACAGCCTCGGTGACATCCCTGAAGGTGATAATGAATCCACCTTCCTTTGTAGCGTATTTGAAT
>MGXK01000066.1:0-1877 GCA_001802375.1 Gammaproteobacteria bacterium RBG_16_51_14 | reverse complement strand
TTAATTATCCTGTATATCTTGTTTTGTAAGGCCCAACTGTCTGAGCATTGCGCTGATAGTCCCTTTCTTCAGTTCATCTTTCGGGTTGCGGACGATAGTGCGTTTGTCACCAAAATAAAGCGTAACATGCGATTCTTTTCCGCGTTTATTATCGACAACGCAGGCAATGCCCTGCTTTCTGGCAAACTTATTTATCATCCTGATAAATTCGACTCCTTTCACGCTGTGAATTATAGGACAAATATGTCCTATGTAAAGAACAAACAGTTGAAACGCAGGATGATCCAATACAAACATGCGGAGACAGGAAGAGTGAACAATTTAAACAGACACGGGCGCCATAGGAAACAGCGTAATCATTTCAAGTTTTCTGATTTTTTGATTCTTTCTATGCAAATGACAGCAGTTTTATACAAGTCAGGGCCAGAGTGGAACTGATAGTCTTTTGACAACTGACAAAGGAGGGTGTCGTAAATGTTCGGGTTGATCGTGTTTGGGTTGCTGGGGATTTACCTCCTTCTGCTTGTTTGGGCGACGCGTCGTGGCTGGCGTTGGGGCGTTGAGAAAAAAGGCTGGACGGGGCGCAAACGATGGCTGGGTGCAGCGATTGGGTTTCTGATTGTCTATCTGCCCGTGTTCTGGGACTGGATTCCGACGTTTGTGATGCACCAATACTACTGTGCAACGGAAGCCGGATTCTGGGTTTATAAAACCTTGGACCAGTGGAAGGCAGAGAATCCGGGGGTGATGGAGACGCTGACTACGCAACAGGTTCCACCACACAAGTTTGAAGGAGATGAGAATAATCTTACCAGCACGACATTATGGAATTCCCGTATCAAATCAACTCTCAAAAGACAAGGGCCAATTTTTCTACACCGATCTCGACAAGAGAATGAGCTAATAGATATCAAGTCCAATGAAATATTAGCGCGTTACGTGGACTTCTCCACGTCACACGAGCTACGACAAGCTGGTTGGTATGGGTGGAAATTTTGGTTGGCAATTGATCATTGTCCTAATTACAGGGATAAAGGAATTCAGTTTGGTAAATTTCTTGAACAACTCAAAGGAGCTGAAACAATCAATAGGGTCAGTGTCGATTGATATGATAAATATATAAGCGCGTGAGGGATAAAAGCATATTGAAGAAGGAGAAGGATATTGATAAATTGTTTCAACGGAGATTTCTTGTACAAGGAGTGTATAAACATGCCTCGCAGGCCCCGTATTGTTCTTCCAGGTCAACCGCACCATATCATTATTCGCGGCATCAATCGCGGACCAGTATTTTATGATGAGGGTGACTACCGTTATTATCTGAGCCGACTAAAAGAAGCCATTGAGAAGCACGGTTGTGACTTACATGCCTATGTAGTAATGACCAATCATGTTCACATGTTACTGACACCGAAGGCAGAGCCTGGAATAGGTAAGGCAATCCAAATGCTGGGACGCTACTATGTTCAGTATTTTAATTACACCTATGCACGTACCGGGACGTTATGGGAAGGGCGCTATAAATCGACACTGGTTGATACGGAGCACTATTTACTAACGTGTTACCGCTATATTGAACTCAATCCGGTACGTGCCCGGATGGTGGACCATCCGTCGGAGTATCCATGGTCGAGTTATCGATGTAATGGCGTGGGTCAGACGAATTCTCTCATCAGGGCACATTATAAATATGAAGAACTTGGCCGCACGGAGGAGGAACGGCAACGGGGTTATCGTGCTTTATTCAAGGCACATATATCGGGAAAGGAATTGGCTGAGATACGCGTTGCCACGAATAAGGAATGGGTATTGGGTAGTGCTTATTTTAAGACGAAGATAGAGCAACAGTTACAACGCAGAACAACACCGTTACCGAG
>MGXK01000065.1 GCA_001802375.1 Gammaproteobacteria bacterium RBG_16_51_14 | reverse complement strand
GTGGGGTATTAAACCCAGCCGCTCCTCGCATAAAAATTTGTCGGACACCCTGCAAGCTGCGGAGTATTAAAAAGTGCTGAATAAACCAACAAGTGCAGTGAAATTATAACTGGTTTCAATCCTTGTTTTATCCCAAAAACTGCAATTAACCACAGAGGACTCGGAAAGATAAACTACATCCACAGATTTCACAGAAAAAAATGACATTATTTAGCCACGAATAAACACGAATTTACACAAATAAAATATGGAATATTTTTTTTATTCGTGTTCATTTGTGCAATTAGTGGCTAATCATCTGTGTAAATCTGAGTAATCTGCGGATTATCTTTATAAAAAATTATCTCTGTGTTCTCTGTGGTTTTATAAATGCATTATTAGGGTTAAATCAGAAACGCCCATCATCCCGATACGTCGGGATGATGGGCGTTTCATCTCACTCGTCATTCCTGTCCCATATCAAGTACGGGGTAAACTCCAGCAGGAATCCATGATTTTAACTCTTAACTCTGCATTAAATACACTGCTTCAATTGATCCAATCCCAGCGCCATCCGTACTGTCAGAATTACGTCTAAAATATCCACAATGCCGTCATTGTTAATGTCTGAACAAGGCTGAACAGGGTCTAATTTCAGAGCCATTCTTACTTCCAGTATCACATCGAGTATGTCAACAATACCGTCTTTGTTTATATCACCGAGGAGGTTAGATACTGCCTCACAGGCATCTCCAATACCGTTTCCATCCAGGTCCTCCTGCAGCGGGTTGGGAACAAACTGGCAATTATCAAGGGGCCCGCCAACCTGAGAGGACTGAAGAAGACTCGCCAGTTGTCCGGTACTCGGTATATACTGCAAATAGGTAGACCCATCAGCGGCAACAAACAGCAGATTTAAAATATTCTGAGCATTAACTGGAAAAACGGCTGTTATCTCCCCGGTATCAGAACCGATGGTGATAGTGTCCCCGGCAAGAATTTGGAAGCAATTGCAGCCATTGACATCCATACCCAGGGCAAGCCACCCGACTTGGGTCTGGTCGGCCGGCGACATCGGGGTCAAGGTAAAAGTGCGGTTCTTGAGATCAAAATATCCCAGCCGCACAACGCGGGACTCGCTGGGGAAAAACTTTTCCACACTCACAAAGGCCTGGCTATTGCTTACTACAGGCAAGGAGGTGCTGACCACAGAGGTCGCGTTTGTCAGCGTGAAGGGCTGCGTTGCCGGCGGAGCCGGAGCACTGAAGTCATTGACTCCGTCATTGTCGTCGTCCGGGTCACATACATCGCCAAGGCCGTCGCCCTCATTGTCCTCCTGAGCCGGATTTACATCGTTGGGGCAATTGTCACACACATCTCCAACGTTGTCTGAGTCAACATCAGCCTGTCCCGTATTCGCTGTGAGAGAGCAATTATCCTGTCCGTCTGCAACAGTATCGTTGTCATCATCTCCGTCACATGCATCACCTGCGCCGTCTCCGTCAGTATCCTTTTGGGACGGATTGGGAATATTGGGACAATTGTCGGTAAGATTGCCGACGCCGTCGCTGTCATTATCAAGTACAGGGAAATCTGCCGGGTTATTCGGATTTGTCCCATACTGAACCTCGGTGCCGTCATCCACTGTATCATTGTCACTGTCGGCATCCAGCGGATTCGTGAAGATGGGGCCGGTTACCTCATCTCCGTCAGTGCGGCCGTCCCTTCTGTATCCGGCTCTGAGGGAAGCGTACCCACAGAGTTCACCTCCGTGCTATCCTGAAGTCCGTCTCCGTCACTGTCTTTCACTTTCGGATTCGTTCCCCGAATGTATTCCTGCAGATTCGTAAGGCCGTCTCCATCGGCGTCAAGAGCTCCGTCAGCGTTATTAAATGGGCTTAATCCGTTTGCAGTTTCATAATCATTCGGCATACCGTCGTTGTCCGAGTCAACGTATGGCTGAAGAACCACGTCACCAGCAAGTATCTGAAGGGTTCCCATTCCGTCATTCGTGTTCAGCACTGCGGTGTTTGAAGCGTTGCCCGATGTGCCTCCGATAACAGTTATCACTGCGGATTCTCCACCGAGTGTTGACATGGTCACCCCGGTACCTGAATTATAAAGATTAGCGAGATCAACGGTTGCCAGACTTCCGGAATGTCCGTCACCTGCAAGGGCGCTCAACGGATAATGCGCGCCTGTCACCTGAATAAGCGCTACTGCTCCAGGTAGAGGAGTGATCCCGCCGGCATCTTTTACC
The DNA here is from genome assembly GCA_001802375.1 of Gammaproteobacteria bacterium RBG_16_51_14. Lineage (GTDB taxonomy): Bacteria > Pseudomonadota > Gammaproteobacteria > Eutrophobiales > Eutrophobiaceae > RBG-16-51-14. Next base: position 8,948 of record MGXK01000065.1, on the reverse strand, counting down.
TGTACGCCAAGTCCGTTGGCAGTAACAGGGAATGACTCCTTCTCTGTGATAACAGAATAGAGCGCACCGCTTGCCGGCAAAGACACAGTAAGACCTCCGGCTTTCGGCGTAGTAAGTGTCCTGAAGAAGTAAGGTATATTCGGAGACAAGCCGCTTACCCGTGTCCTGAGAACACCAATGTTCTCCGCCGCGATCGCCGGAGCATTATCTTCCCCCAATACAAAATCCTGCTCGATCACTGTTCCGGTCACGGGTATGGTTGCAAGGACATCCGCATAAACCTGTATGTTGCCTGTACTTGCAGAGTCAGTTGTCCAGACTACGGTAAAAGAAGCTGGCGTTACATCTGCAACATGGACGTTACGGGGCAGAGGTCCTGCTCCCCACGCCGCTGAGCAAAAAAGCAGCAGTAAGATCAACGGCATCAACTTTAATAAATATTTTATATGTGACAAGTTACTGTTCATAAATTTCTTTAACCCGCGTACTATGGATACGTAAAGGTCTGCACAACGTTCGTGCCCTGCTGGTTCTCAATCTTGTCCTTGACCTTGTTGAAGATCACGGTATTTATTCCGGGAGCCAGCCTTGGCGCAGACGGGTAATATTTGATCTCCACCAGGGTAAATGCTGAATCCGTGACAATGTTCAAATTCGGATCTATCGTTGTATAGACCTTGCCGCCTGCAATGAGTTCCAGCTTGTCTTTAAAATCAGGCAATACTGCAGGAGGGGTACTGCCATCGAAATACAAACTGCCGTTCAGCCATGCCTTCAGTGTGGCAAAGTCAATGCCGCTCCCTGTGTCTGAAACAGTGGTCGTAATAATTACCGGTATCGCGAAAAGGTTTGTAGATTCGGCAAACCTGTTCCCGTCAGTAAAATTCATACTTGTAATTACCGTACCGTCCGCAAAATACCATGTTACAGGGATCACATTGATACTGCCTATTACCTGATTAACTCCTCCGACGTCACCCATAGTGACTCCTGTGGAAGCATAGCCATTTATATCGCTTGTCGCTGAAGGCACACCTGTGCGCGTAGGCTGAAGCCCGACGTCTGTTTCTCTTTTACCGTCTTCGCGCTCCACACTGAAATTCACAACCACGCCCTGTATGCGGTTCTCGTTAATCAAGTTGAAATTCTCGTCCCTGAAATCTCCGTTATCATCGTCTATCCCATCGCTGTTCGTATCAGTATACGTATCCCTGCGCTCATAGCGGAGCAGTAATTTCTTTACAGGGTTTGCCAGCGGCTGACCGATGAGGGCGCTGTCGTTCTGAGTCGACCCTGTAACCATAACCGGCCCCATATCAACATCTACCCGGAAGGTCTGGCTCAGGCTTGCCACCTGAGCGCTAATTGAGTATATCGAAGCGAGTCCGGTGGCGCCATTGCTGCCAAACTCATCAATTGTCGGTTTCGCACTCCCCGCGGTCAGCATCGCAACATGCAGACCGTCCTTGTTGGTCTTGAAGTCCGTAAAGAAGATCCCCTTTGGCCCGAGTCCCGGACTGACCGTAAATCCTGCAGGCGCAGTATAAGTTACTGTTGTCCCCTCCACCGGATTATCGTATTGATCAAAGACCTCAACCTGTATGGCATTCAGACGTGAGGTGCCAAACGTCATTCTGTTAAAATTGGTCCTGTTGCTGCGTATCCTTGAAGGAGCTGCTGCCTTCGGATATGCCTCAAACAGCAGCGGTTTGGACTGCCCCGGCACAAAGGCAGCTACCAATTGAGCGTCCTTTATTAAGGTCCCGAGTTTGAATACAGTGCTCGCCTTGCCTGCCGCACTAGTATTCTGCGCCCCGGCAGGAGCAACACTCCCTCCGCCACTTACGGTCAAAAATGCGACAAGCGCCCCGCTCACGGGGTTGCCTGCTGCATTCCTGAGAATTACTTCCAGAGGATTTGCAAGGTTCTGGTCTACGGTGCCTGTCTGCCGATCTCCGTTCATTGTGATAGACGTTATTGCTGTGTTCGTTGCCGCAACAGTAAAGGACACGGACGCCGCACCTGGAGCAGATACGGTAATTATATAATTGCCGGTTGCCGCAGACAATGTCGTCTGTACGGAAACGATCCCTGAGGCATTGGTGTTTATTACGGTGGTTCCGGCATTCTGCGGATTCACAGTGCTTCCATTGATGACGACTTCACTGGCAACAAAACTCACTGCTGATCCTGAAACAGGCGCTCCTGTCGGGCCTGTTATGAAAACCTCCAATGGGGCAGGGAGTATGCTCCCTGCCAGTCCTGTCTGGTAATTGCCCCCAATGATAGAGATCTGCGGAGGCGCGGACCTCGTTATAATTGAAAGTGAAAGTTTATATGGACCTGTACCGCTGCCAGGCACATTGCTCACTACTATCGTAAAAACACCCGTGCTTTTCAGTTCAAAATTATTGATCCTCGGATCGGTTCCGCCGCCGCTGTTATCGTCAGAGGCCACTATTATTCCGTGTGGATCTTCAAGCAGAAGCACGAGGTCCGGGACCCCTGCTGTCACTGATTGAGCGTTAATCGTAACCAGAGAACCAGCCAGTGCAATGAACTGATAGCGGTCCTGCTCGCCTTCCGCGGAGATGCTCCCGTTCGCGGTCTGTCCGGATACCAGTTCTGTATTCCCGGCGGGATCTTCCTGAACCGTCTGGGTCTCAACTACAAAATCAATTGAGTTGCTGAAGCGCCCGTTGACGATCACTCTTACAGGGCCGGTCACTGCGCCTGCAGGCACAGTCACAGTAAGCGTGGTTGATGTCGAGAAGATCACCCCGGCCCCAATGCTGTTGAACGTTACAGTATTTTTTGTCGCATCCGGACTGAAGCCTTCACCGCTTATTAATACTATTGAACCCGGCACCCCGCGGCCCGGACTGAGCGAAGTTATCACAGGTGCAAAACTGCTTCCGGCTGCGGGTATCTTTACACCGCTTTTGTCAGCAAACATATAGATGATATAACCTTCACCATTCTTTATGGGGAAGTTGGTCCCGCCTGCAATGCCGCCTGCATCAAACATAGCGGTTTCATACATTCCGGTGACGGAATTGAACCTCTCTATCTTTTGAACTTCAAACTGCGAGCCGATATCATGAAGAAGATTGAAGGCCGTATATGCTGCGGGAGGGCACGGAATCCCTACGAGGTTCATGCCGCGCTTAAGGCTGAGATTCGGACAATCCGTTGCTCCGGAAAAATCGACCACCTTCTGCGCATTCATATGTATAACATAGCCTTCTCCGCGCATTACCAGAAAATTTATACCTTCCGGAATGCCATTTACAAATTGGGCCCTCTCAAATGTGCCTGTCTCAGGGACAAAACAGTCAATTGAATTAACCTCTGACGGGCTGCCGAGGGCCTGCAGCAATGAAAATGCTTTTAAGTCTGAAGGCGCTTCCACAGGATAAGCAAACAGATTATATCCGCTGTTCAGGATTATGCTGACACCGGGAACTACTAATGTATTGGTCACTACATTGATGCCTGCAGTGGCCGCACCCGCATGGACCGGAACCGCAAGTCCGGCCATGGGATCGGCCTCCACATTTGCCTCATTAGCGTCATAGAACTCTTCCGGAAAATTTGTATCAGTAGTGAACTGAACAACCTCGTTAATCCGGAAAGGGTCCAGACCCGCAGGATCACCGTCGAGAGGTTCTATGGCGACCAGATAATTCCCTGCTGAAAGACCGGGAATAAAATACTTTCCGTCATCGCCGCTGTACGCGCCAGCAACGCTTTGTCCGCTCAGCGGGTCTACTGCAAAGACATGGGCGCCCAGCACAGGACCGTTGCTGAAACCATTGGTCACATAACCCTGAATGGATCCGAAGGCGTTCGAATAATTTGGTTCAGATGGATAATAATAAGAGGCATACGCTATGTCATCAGCCTTCATGGTGCGGGCGGATGTTATGTCTGAAGATAAAAACGGCCACATTACAGCGTCCCTTATACAGGAGTGGGCCAGGCCGAAGAAATGCCCTATCTCGTGCAGCGCCACAGCGCGTATATCTATGGCGCCGTTAGCTCCGCTTATGCTCCATGGCTCGCTTGAGTTGAAGGCGATATCTCCGTCGAATATTGTGCCCGCCCTGTAAGTGCCGTTCGGAATATCAGGCGTGCCGTCTCCGTCAAGATCATTGTTGGCATCTGTGATGACAGTGTCCTGAGTAAAGGAAAATGTAAATGCCACAGCAAGGACCCCGACAGGGAAAAGCACATTCGGATCAGTGAAAGTTATCAGGTTCTTCCCGTCAATACCAGCACCAAGCGAACCGCTGAGACCAGTCTCGCGGAGATCTACTTCACCTCCGTACTGAAAATCCAGGATAGAGGCGCTAAGGTTTTCCCATGAATCAAAAGCTGCTGTCAGCTCAGATGCAAGGGTTGCATTTGTAATGCCGGAAGCCGGGATGCCATCTTTGCTCAGGACCCATTCGACAGGCAGAGCCCGGGTATCCCACAGCTTATTGAACACCTCATTCAGATTGGCCGGATTGCGGAACTGCGTATTGCCGCCGGCCATAAGCGGGGACACCTGCAGAAAAAGCAGCACGAAAACAATGATGCAAATTAATACGGCCTTATGTTTATTCAATAAAGACATGTATTGTGCCTTTTGATAATTATTACTATCTGTGGTCTCTGCCACAGTTCCTGATTTCTGTCATTCCGGCTTGTCCGGAATCTTTCCGGAAGGATTCCCGACGCGCTTCGCTTGCGGGAATGACACCAAAATAATATTCAAATAATGGCCGCCCTGCGGTCTCTGCCGCAGGATTTTCATCTCCTACTTCTTCTCCCTTATAATTGACTGCCTGTATGTTTCAACAGCGGAGCTGCGTTTGTTTATTGGCAATACAGCGCTCCCGGATAATGTGCGTTTTGTAACATCCCGGAACTGAAAAAGAGGTGACGAGTTCACCGCCTCAGGCGGTTTCAGCATTATTGTATAGCTGCTGCCGGAAGACTGTGATGATGCTGGCCCGCTCTGCACATTTGGCGCTGATGACTCAGGCATACTGGAGTTTGCCTTTATTTGTTCTATCAGTGAGGCCGCGTCCTCTGCCCTTACATCCATCGGCGCATTGGCCTGAGGAGTCTCAAGCCTCTGGGGCTCTGCCTGAACCGGCGGTGCGGCATCCTCTGCCAGAGTGACTGCCTGACCGCAAAGGACAACTGCACCGGCAATTAAATAAACACGAATCCAGCGTATCGTAATCATTTTGTTTCATCTCCCGATTTTATGGCTTTTGAACCTCTCTGTATATGATCCTTTATCTCCCTGCGAATCTCGTTCAGGGTTGTTTCTCTCGCCGTTATCGTCCGCCTGCCTTTCTCGTCAGTACCGCTGATTTCTTTGCTGCCAATTGAAATGATCTTATCTCCGGTGACCGGGTCCACCTTCACAACTAATTTGCCCTGGGGGCCCCCGATCAGGTCCCGTATCCCCCCCTTGGCCCGCCTCACGAAGAGCAGGACTTCCTCTCCGGGATTTAAAACAGCGCTTCCCGACGCAGACATATGAACCGGGACTTTGAGCCGGGGATGGACAGCCGTTCCGCCCAATTGGGTTATTTCCATTGTTAATCCGGTCTGTCCTTTTATAGATTCTATTACCTCAATTGTGCTGACAGTGACGATCAGCCTCCCCTGCCAGCTCGGTACACTGCTCGTTACCTTTCCCACCACGATCTCATCGGCCAAGTCTGTCATCTGTCCCAGTGCCAGCTCTCTTTGGCTATCAGCCCACCCACCTATGGGAAAAAGTGCACTTGCACAACACAGCAGTAACACCCCCAGGAAATACCAGGCCCTGCTGATAATCCCTGAAGTCTCAACTTTTAAGTTCTGTAATTGACTCATGGCGTCTTTTTCACCCCAATGGACGTGCTTGGCGGAGTCGCGTCGATTCTTATTTGGTGATTCCTGTCATGGTCTCCGCCATTATCGGTATCGGACCACACTCCCGCGTTATCACGAGTTGCAATGCTTCCTGGCTGCCCATCTAAAGCGTTCGCCGATAGGTCCGTTGCTGTAATACTCAACTGTTGTGTCCCGTCATGGGAAGAGTCTCCTGTTGGGATGTTCAACGTTGCCGACCAGATATTTGTCTGGTTCGTGGGTTGAGCAGAGGTGAGTGCAATATTGCCAGGAAACGTGTTAATCGACAACAACGGGCTGATCACGGGTTCGCTGAATTCGATAGTAATCACATGCGCCCCTGGTGCTATAAATTTGGATATCGTCTGCACAAACAATAATTTTCCGCTCGCAGACTGCCACTGCCATTCTGTAAGGTACTTAGACCCAGCACCTATATCTAGCTTCTTAACATATGGTTTATAGTTGTCAACAATCACTGGTTCGGTTTGCTGAACTTCTTGGGATGTAGCATCATTGTCGATGTCTCTGACCGAAAACCTCACGTCATATCGTCCATCTGGATATGTTGCCTCGTCCTCGTCGTTAATCCGTGCATCGAGGTTCGGATTACCGGACCAATCCTCAGCCGTCCCTCTTCTTCCTTTGGTATTCCAATAGCGGTTGTATGGAACGGTAAAAGGATTGTTGGTCACTACCCAATTGAAATTAGCCGTCGTCGAATTGATTCCAAAAACATGCGAAGCGCTCGCGTTGGGTGGATCCCCTACAAATTCAATGTAGTCCACAGTTTCTATTGTCGCTCCGCCTGCATCCATTAACTCATACTGGACGTTATATGGAGCGGTCGCACCGCCATTGTCATTCCCAGCGGCGTCCAGTCTCGTGTCCTGTGCATTGACTACAATATCCACCTTTCCATAAAGATCATCCGACGTTAGTTGTGTTGCGTCTGTGGTGAAGTTGTGAGGGTTCTGCCTAAAGGAATAAGCGTTTATTGACGGATTTGTGTTGTCAACAAACGGATTCAGCACACCCGCCAAAAAATTAGTCCCTCCACGCTGCAGGTGAACATGTACAGGACCATCCAGTCGCATTGTCCCAATCTGATCACCAACATTCACCGCGGTACCAACTGGAACCGTCGCGCTGATATGGTAGTAATAGGTGGTGCCGATTCTTACGAAAGAATCCCAGAAGCCCGCAGCATTGATTTGATCCACATTCCCAGCATTGACTGCGAAGACGTTCGTGCCATCTGTGATATCTGTCCCTTGATGATACCGTGGATTACCAGCAGTGAATCTTGTTTCCCCTATCGTTCCCGTAATGCTGTGCTGGTTTGTTGTCGGAGCCACCGGCCAGTCGTCAGCATTCACCTCAAGCGCTGAAACAATGAGCAAAACTAACAGCACATGTGCTACACACAGGATGATATATCTAAACTCTCGCAGCAAATCAATCTGACGCATGATCCGCCACGGCATGAGAAAAACTAACATTCACTTGACCTCATACGTATCCAAACCATCATCACTAATAAGATGGATACGGTTATCGCTGACCTCCATCTGGAGCGAAGAATTCCTATCAGCAAGAACTTTGCGATCAATCAATTTACCTGTATCTTCCGCTAACAGAAGCAGCTCACCTTTATATCTTGGATCGCTGACGTTAAATGACGATTGTGCCATTAACAATGCGATCACACCCTTAGAACTGAGGTGGCGCAAAGCTAAAGGATAAAGGTCAAAACCAGCAGGTATATCATTAGGTCTCGCAATGCGATTGCCACTGTAGAGGTTAGTATATGATTTCTCCCAGTCTATCGTTCCCGTTTGGAGATTAACCCGTTTGACCGAGTCTCGTGCACAGATTACTATCCTCTCGTTTGCCTCGTCCAAAACAAAATGAAAGGCATATGACTCGATCGTACGGATCTTTTGGCCACTGGCCGAAAACACTGCCAACTCAGATATGAACTGGCCATTACGGCTGCCGGTATAATGAAGAATGATGTAGTTGATACCCAGTTGTATCGTGGAGGCACTATCGATATCAATTTGATGGTCGACAAGGAGGCTACCATCTGTCTCGTTTATCAATAACAGCATGGGAAATTCCTTTTTCGGATCATCCGGTTTGAGGTAGACAATGATCCTTCCTCCTCTGCTATCGAACAGGGCAAGATCAAAACCGTACTGGTACGGACGGAATGTTTTAATCAGGCGACCGTCTTTTGAATACAAACTAAATTGCTCGCCATAGCCCTCGCTCCCATCGCTAACCACGACAGAACCGATAGAGGTGACATAGACCGACCCGGCATAGGCAAAAGGTTTCCTTAAAAGGAGCTTACCGTCCAGATTGTACACATCGTAAGAAATTGTGCCGTTTTCGTGATTCCATGCGGTAACAACTCCACCCTCGAATGGCTTAGGAAGGGCATGACGGTCAAGGTTCATCCGCACCTTGTTGGGAAAGATTAACAGTTTTTCATATACCTGCACAATAGATGACTTATCTTTGGAAGAGACAAAAACTGCCCTTATTGATCCAGCATTGCCAAGATGTGGAAGGTGCCCCATATGTACCATCCGCACACCTATTGGAGCGATTCTACTGGGCCCATTTTCAGGCTTCCCGACCTCAGCCCACGTTTTATTCGTGGCAGAAAATAATGCTAAAACAATGATAAGAATCAGCCGCACGGAATTTAGGAATACCGCAGTTCTTGATTGACATGCCAACTGTAACACATGATCACCCGACATTACAAAGGTTTTCACTTTCACTCCTTTTAATTTTTTTTTATAAAATTTTTAATATAAAAAAGTGTCCCAATTGTCTACTAAATTTTAAGTTATAAATCCATATTATAAATCCATGATGAGACAAATGATATCAGCAAGAAAAGATATAGATAGAATGAACGCCTTCATAGCTTAAGGACCCATCCTGTAAAGTATCTTTGGCTGAGGAACGCTTTCCCATCGTCCACTTGACCCTTTATGCGGAATTTCCTCATAACCCATTAAATCACCATTATC
>MGXK01000064.1:16608-17304 GCA_001802375.1 Gammaproteobacteria bacterium RBG_16_51_14 | reverse complement strand
GATAAGATATTTGAGTGTTTTCCCCACAATCAAAAAATGAAATTAGTTTTCACACAGCCTGGAAGGCGGGAATCCAGGAAAGACGCTGGATTCCGGGTCAAGCCCGGAATGACAGGCAATGTTGATATGAGCAATTATTTATATCGCTGTGTATAACTCGTTAAAAGATTTGGGGTGATTACTCTAAAGGATTATGATCATTGCCTGAAGATAACTAAAGAACCTCTGAACAAGAGATCCTTGCCGTCATGCCGTTGCCCGCTGGGCATACGGCATCCAGTATTTAATTGTTTTAACTGGATTCCGGCTTCCGCCGGAATGACATATTGAGGAATATTCAGGACTTATTTAGAGTCTCCCTAACCAGTCCAGGGCGGGCATCCATGAAATGCATTCTGCGCTTCGCACTATTTACTATCGTTCTTGTGCTTTTTACACCTGTTGCGGCAGATACTGATGACGATGGTGTCAAGGCATTCGATGATAGGGAATGTGTAACCGCTCACAGGATATGGCAGCCCCTGGCCGAAACAGGGAATACGAAGCCGCAGGCCGGACTCAGCCTTAAGTATGATTTGGGACAAGGGGTTACCCAGGACTACCAGAAAGCCTTGAAGTGGTATCGCCTGGCAGCCGAACAGGGGCATGCGGGGGCACAGTTTAATCTCGGCCTTATGTATGATTTGGGACAAGGTA
>MGXK01000064.1:16287-16446 GCA_001802375.1 Gammaproteobacteria bacterium RBG_16_51_14 | reverse complement strand
GGCCAAACAGGGTCATGCAGAGGCACAGTTCAAGCTCGGCCTTATGTATGATTTGGGACAAGGTGTTCCACAAGACGATCAGGAGGCCGTGATGTGGTATCGCCTGGCGGCCAACCAGGGTCATGCAGAGGCACAGTCCAAGCTCGGCGGTATGTATGG
>MGXK01000064.1:15976-16094 GCA_001802375.1 Gammaproteobacteria bacterium RBG_16_51_14 | reverse complement strand
GGACGAGGCGTTACCCAGGACTACATTCTGGCGCACGTATTGCTCAGTCTTGCCGCAGCCAACCTTACAGATGAAGAGTATCGCAATGTGGCCACCCAGGCCCGTAACATTTTGGCCG
>MGXK01000064.1:0-15828 GCA_001802375.1 Gammaproteobacteria bacterium RBG_16_51_14 | reverse complement strand
GTCACCGCACGAATGTCGCGGGAGGGCAGGAGCCCGAAGCGACCATTCGCTTCCTGCGACCACTGCACTAATACATACCCACAGGGCATAAATACCCACAGGGCATAAATACCCGCAGGGCATAAATCCATGTATGTCGTCTTCGGCCCTGGCTTCTTACAGACCCGTCAGATTCATATGATTGTTCAACCAGCATAACTCTCCTTGTGTATAATATAGTATATCTATACACACAGGAGGCAGAAATGAGAACAAACGTCGTTATCAATGATTCCTTGATGGAGTCCGCTCTTAAATCATCCGGGCTGAAAACAAAAAAGGCAGCTATAGAAGCTGGTTTAAAACTTTTAGTAAAATTCAAGCGCCAGGAAAAGATTAAGAATTATCGGGGTAAACTCAAGTGGGTCGGCAATCTGGATGAGATGCGGACAGACAAATGATATTAGTAGATTCATCAGTCTGGATTGATTATTTCAATGGGAAGATAACCGATAAAACCGATTGGATGGATTCCGCAACAGGGAATAAGGAGATTGTTGTAGGGGATATCATACTAACCGAGGTTTTACAGGGGTTCCAAAATGACAATGACTTCAGAACGGCACAAAAATTATTACTGGACTTCCCGTTTATGGAGATGATAGGACAAGAACTTGCAATAAAGAGTGCTTTGAACTATCGGTTTCTCAGAAAAAATGGCGTCACTGTACGAAAGACTATCGATGTTATGATTGGAACTTTCTGCATTCATTATCACTTCTCTCTGCTGCATGATGACAGGGATTTCGAACCTATGGAGAAGTATTTAAAACTAAAAACCGTAAGAATCTAACCTTGACTTTACAGGGTCAGGTCTGATGTGCATGGACGACGTACACGGATGTACTAGTGTGACAGTAGACATGGAGTCGATAGTCACCGCACGAATGTCGCGGGAGGGCAGGGGCCCGAAGCGACCATGTAAGCATTCATTGCCATATACTTACCTGTCGCCGGTAAATTAGATAGGCAGAAATGCGGCGGTCGCCATACGCTGGATGACCGTCTTGATCACCCGATTGGTTTTGCCGGAGATGATGATCGCAATGTTGTCCTGCGTGGCTATCAGTTTGCCGAACAGGCGTTCATAACTGAGATTTGCGTCTTCCCCCGGCAATGAATTGCTGTACAGATACGGTTCTCCCTTTACATCTATAGTGTGCTCCAGTTTCCACACGGCTATCTCGATATTGCGCGCACTGTTGTACAGCTTTTGCGGGTCCAGTGTATCAAACAGATAAAAATCGCTTTTATACCCGTAGGACGCCATGATCATGGAAGTCAATCCGGCAACAAAGGAGAATACCCGGTCGCCCTTGAATTCTTCGGAAAATGTCAGGCGGATTGCATTGATTCCTTTCCTGCCCTGCAACTCATCAAAATTCCAGTTGTGCTGGTGGTCAAACACGCGGGCTATATTTTGCCCGGCATCCGCGATTTTTGATTTTTTCAACTCTCTCGGATTCCGCTTGTACAGCTTTTTCATCAATTCCCGCAGGTGGGCACGTGCCTCGCGTACATGGATATCAGCCACTTTGTCGATATTGCCCTTACCGAGTGAATGTATGGACAAATCATCATTCCCCTGCTTCACTCCTTTTGCCGGCTGTTGCGAACAGCCGCTGCCGGGACTGATCAACAAGATGAGTGTCATCATTACTGCCTGTCTATTGATCAACCTCATACACCGGTATCTACAGATGCACACGTTGGTCCACGAGGGAAAATCCCAGTAACGGGAATTCAAGCCCTCGCGTCAGACCCATGACCTTGAATCGCTCTCCCATTTCGCCCGGCAGTGTCAGCATCTGTACCTGGCGTGACAATTCCAGCCGCATTTTTATTTCCATTATCTCGTAATTTCCCATCAGGTTTTCCAGTCCGCAGGCAAAAAGGAAATAGGCCTGCGTCGTATAACCACTGACAGCGAGCCCGGCGCTGACGGCTGCTTCGGCAAGCTGCGTGAAATTGACCGAGGCGGTAATATCCTGAAGGCCCGGATAGAGAAAGGGGTCGTCATGGACCCGGTGCCGGTAGTGGCAGAGCAATGTGCCATCGCTGCGCTGCGGGTGATAATATTCCCGTGCCGGATAGCCATAATCGATGAACAGCATCGCCCCCTTTGTCAGCACATCGGCCAGAGACAATAACCAGGGACTGAGCCCGAGATTGATTTCCGACGTGTAAGCCTCAGGGCGGATAAAGATCGATGACCCCAGTATTTCTCTGACCCCGGCTGCCAATAGCGGATCGGAAGGCATGTCCTTCCAGTGGAAGCGTCCCCCTTCACTGACGACGCGCAGGTCTTTAATCTCTGCATCGTGCAGGACAAAACGGTGCACAGGCATGGCGTCCAGCACCTCGTTGGCAAGGATGATCCCTGCAATCCCGTCATCCGGCAAGACATCCAGCCAGTCCATATACGAAGATAAGTGGGGTATGTACTGCAGGATGGTTGCCTGCTGTCGTTGCCGCAGGTCCGCACTTACTTCCAGGATCAGATATTGCGCCGGGAGGCAATGCTGCCGCTCAAGCTCAAGCATGACATCACAGGCCATGATACCGGTGCCTGCCCCCAGTTCCAGGATAATGCCCCCGTCAAGGGCATTGAGGATTTGCTGACATTGCCTGGCAAGACACTGTGAAAACAAGGGGGAAATTCCGGGTGCAGTTATAAAATCCCCTGCCGCCCCGAACTTGCGTGCCCCTGCACTGTAGTAACCCAGTCCGGGGGCATACAAGGCAAGTTCCATATAACGCGCAAAACTGATGCTCCCTCCCTGATCGGCAATCTCATCATGAATATATTCACAAAGACGCCGGCTGTGTTCGCATGCATCGGCATCCGGTTCCGGAAAACCTGCGAGTCCCGGAACACCTTTCTGATCAATAGTAGACCGGCCCATTCAGATCAATTAACAATAACTGACTACAATTTTTGATTAACCGGGCCATAATACTATGATATGAGCAATAAAACCGTCCTGATTACCGGTGCGGCACGACGCATTGGTGCCTGCATTGCCCGCTATCTGCATGCAGCGGGGATGGATACCGTGATTCACTACAATACTTCTGCAAATGATGCTCTATCCCTGACTTCAGAATTGAATCGTATCCGGCCCGGTTCTGCTACGTCGATTCAGGCTGATCTGCTGGATGAAGGCAGCTACAGAACCGTAATCATGGCCGCCGCCGGTTTCAAAGGTCATCTTGATGTGCTGATAAACAATGCTTCCTGTTTTTATCCTTCCGCCCTGCATGAAATTACAGGAGGGGCCTGGGAAAAAATGATCAGTCTCAATCTCAAGGCCCCATTGTTCCTGTCCCAGGCTGCGGCCGGTTACCTGCACGATGTAAGTGGCTGCATTATCAATATTACCGATATTCACGCAGAACGGCCGTTAAAGAAACACCTGATTTACAGCATATCCAAGGCCGGACTGTTGATGCTGACAAAATCCATGGCCCGGGAAATGGGTCCCGGCATTCGTGTCAATGCGATTTCGCCCGGGGCAATTCTCTGGCCCGAATCCATGCAGGAGGAAACAAAAAAAATGATCCTGGCACGGACCAGTCTGCAAAAATATGGAACACCTGAAGACATTGCAAAGGCCGTCAATTTCCTGATTCAGGATGCAGGGTATATGACAGGACAGGTACTCACCATCGACGGCGGCAGGACCTTGTTCAACTGAAGAGACGCAGTTGCGCGTTACTTGAATTCAGGAAACGCGGTCTCGACAAACCAGTGTTTGGCCTCCTCACTGTACCACCAGTTCTGGTTTAACCTGAGCTTCCTTACCGTACCATATTCCTTGTGATAGTAGACCAGTTCACTCTTTATAAAGGCTTCCGACTGGTCCTCATTCAGGACCCTTTCCGTAATTTCAAAACCCGTCACACTGTAGTCATCCAGTTTGTCTATTTCGATGACAGGTCGTTTGCCATCCTGGTTCAGATGATAGGAAAGTACGTCCTGATAATGTGCCCACCGCAGTGCGGCACCATAGCTGTCCAGGGCACCATCCAGATTTTCCATGCGCTTCTGGGCAGCCATGTTGCTGCAGGCAGCTACCAACAGGACACTTGTTATTATTGCCAGGATTCGCCACATTTTTCTGCTCCTGCTGAACGGAATATAATTATCTGATGCGGTGATCATACAAGATGATCATCCTCATCACCTGTTTTATTAACAGGCACCCGGCTGAACAGTTCCATCTCCTTCAGCGCGGTAAATATCATCTCTGCGTAATCCCTGTTACCTTCTGTTGTTAAATGAATATGAACTTCGGCAAGAAAATTCACCGGATGGATACCTCGCCACAGCATGGAAACCGGCAGATCGATACAAGACGCGTCCAGTTCTGCGGCAACTCTCTGTACGGCCTCGATGTTCAGCATGTCGTCAGGTTGATATCGACCTGACTGATCGCATGTGCACGTTTATCAAAGTCCTGCCAGAGTTCGCCAAAACGTTTACCGGAGACAGGGTGTTCCAGATCAGGTGCGATTATTGCGAGTGGGCAAAGAACAAACGGGAATTCAGTGATATCCCTGCGAGGGACTTGATATCCCTCATTGACAAGATTTCCGAACAATAACAGATCAATATCCAGTGTCCTGGATGAAAAACGCGGCTCCTTCCGGCTACGGCCGAACTGAAATTCTATTTCGCGCAACCGCCTTATGACTTCATCAATATCCAGCAGCGTCGTAAAACCGGCAACGAGATTATAGAAATCAGCCCCGTCGAAACCGAAGGGCCTGCTCTCATAAACAGGGGAAAGGATCAGTTTCCCGAAATTTTCCGTTAATGCCGTAATCCCGCCGTGAATATTTTCCTCACGATCGATATTGCTCCCGATACCCACAAAAACGTGTGTCATCTCAATCCTTTTCCCCCCTTTCGATAATCACACCAACATCGCGTACACCACGGACAGCACCCTGCTTGTTGATACGCAGCCGTAACCATGGCACCTTGAATTCATGCAGCAGGATATCGGAAACACGTTCGGCCAGGGACTCAACAAGTTCAAATTTGCTGTCCCCCACAAAGGATATCAATCGCTTGGTAACCGCCTTATAATCCAGCGTATCATGAATGCTGTCACTGCCGGCGGCCTTGCGTATATCCGTCCCCATTTCCAGATCGAGGATAACCGTTTGTCTGGTACAACGTTCCCAGCCATAGATACCGATTGTGGTATCAATGCGCAGGTCTTTGATATAAATGATGTCCATAATATCGGTCATTGGTCATTGGTCACTGGTCACTGGTCATTGGTATATATCCCGGAGTTCTAGTATACAATGAAGATGCCGATCCAATAATCAGCTTGTCACTTGCTGTCATTGAATCACCCTGCGCAGAAATATATGCACTTTTTGATACCGTGAGAAAAATAAAAGGCCTGTGTGACTTGACCTGATACGCCGTACCGATTCCAATAACAGCATGATCATACAGATAGCACTGGTTATTCTCGGTTATTTGTGCGGCTCGGTTGCCTCGGCGATCATTGTCTGCAAAATCATGCACCTCAGTGATCCCCGCACCCAGGGTTCAGGCAACCCTGGCGCCACCAATGTGTTACGGCTGCATGGTAAAAAGGCCGCCGTCCTGACGCTGGCCGGTGATGTAGCAAAAGGGGCCATACCCGTCCTGATCGCGCAGGGGATACATGCCCCCGATCCTGTGATCGCCCTCACCGGTATCGCAGTATTTACCGGTCACCTGTTTCCGGTTTTTTTCAATTTCCATGGGGGTAAGGGAGTGGCCACTTACATCGGCATCCTGTCTGCTACCTGCTGGCTGCTGGGACTCAGTTATATCGGGACCTGGCTATTGATGGTCGCCCTGACCCGTTATTCCTCCCTGTCGGCACTGATTGCCGCCGTTCTGACGCCCGTTTACACTGCCCTGCTCCTGCCTGTCCCGGCATATATCGCTGCAAACAGTATCATGACCATCGCCCTGATCTGGCGCCATCGGGCCAATATCCGCAAGCTCATGGATGGCACAGAAACCAGGATCAGAATCAACCGGTTGTAATGCCCGGCCGGTTACCTGGTCACGGCTTCGCTGTCCGTCTCGATTTATTCAGGCACAGGGGGTTATCTCATCCATTGGCCAGCGCGGCCGGACCCGGAAGGAAAGTGGTTCCTGCTCCCCCGCCAGGATACGCAGGTACCCGGCATAGGCGATCATGGCCCCGTTATCAGTACAGAATTCCGGCCGGGGGAAATAAACACGCCCGCCCTCTTCCCTGGCCAGCCTGGTCAGGGCATCCCGTAATTGCTGATTGGCACTCACACCCCCTGCCACCACCAGCTGCCGGATACCGGTTTGCTGTATCGCGCGGCGGCATTTAATAACCAGTGTATCCACCACAGCGTCAATAAATGCCCGGGCAATATCCGCACGGGTCTGTTCATCTCCCGCTTCCACCGTTACCGTATTCAGTGCAAATGTCTTCAACCCGCTGAAACTGAAGTCAAGACCGGGCCGATCCGTCATTGGCCGGGGAAACCGGAACCGGCCCGGATGACCTCTCTGCGCCAGGGCGGATAATGCCGGCCCACCGGGATAGCCCAGACCCAACAGTTTTGCAGTCTTGTCAAACGCCTCACCGGCAGCGTCATCAATCGAAGTACCCAGGATCGAATAGGCTCCTGGGCGCAACACATCTACCAGCAACGTGTGTCCGCCCGAAACCAGCAGGGCCAGGAAAGGAAACTCCGGTGGATCCGGTTCCAGCAGGGGGGCCAGAAGATGGGCTTCCATGTGATGCACAGCGACGGCAGGGACATTCCAGCCATAGGCCAGTCCCCGGCCGATCGCCACCCCCACCAGCAGTGCCCCGGCGAGACCCGGACCGGCAGTATAGGCCACGGCATTGATTGCCTGTTTAGCCAGTCCCGCCTGTGCCAGCACCGCATCGACGAGGGGGAGTGTCCTCAGCACATGGTCCCGTGACGCCAGTTCCGGGACTACACCACCATATTGCTCATGCAATCTGACCTGGCTGTACAGGGCATGGGCCAGTAAACCAGTCCCGGAATCGTAGATAGCGATGCCGGTTTCATCGCAGGAGGTCTCTATCCCGAGGACACGCATAGTTCTATTTATCCCGTAAACTTGAATAATTACATTGCATTTTCCAATGTTCACACTAAAATTGCTCGTTTTTCCAACAACAATAAAGGAATTTAAGGGAACGACAAAATATGCCTTCGGTGAAAGTGAGAGATAATGAACCATTTGATATCGCGATGCGACGTTTCAAACGCGCCTGCGAAAAGGCCGGTACATTGGCAGAAGTACATCGCCGTGAATTCTATGAGAAACCAACTCAGGTCAGAAAACGAAAGGCAGCCGCCGCGGTAAAACGCTCACAGAAACAGGCAAGCAGAGGCCGTCTGAAGCGCGTACGCCCATACTGATCATCCCCCGTTAATCTTAATCTGGCCTTCAATGGCTGACTTAAAAGCCCGCATCACCGAAGACAGCAAGACCGCCATGCGCAGCAGGGACAAGGACCGGCTGTCAGTACTGCGCATGATACTGGCCGCAATCAAACAGGTGGAAGTGGATGAACGAATTACCCTGGATGATGCCCGGACACTGGCGGTACTGGAAAAAAAGGCGAAACAGCACAGGGACTCCATAGAACAGTTCCAGGCGGCAGGCCGCGATGATCTGGTCAGCAAGGAAACCTTCGAGCTGGGCATTGTCCAGGAATACATGCCTGCCCCCCTGGGTGAGGCCGAAATCAATCAGCTGATTGCAAGTGCCATCAGGGAATCCGGGGCAGCCACCATAAAAGATATGGGCAAGATCATGGCCTTACTGAAACCAAAGGTGCAGGGCCGAACCGATATGGGGAAACTCAGCAATCTGGTCAAGCAACAACTGGGTTAGCAAATGGGATTTTGAAGGTGTCCTGGAGACGCCTTGTCTGAGCCTGGAAACCGCTATATATCATTGATTATATTTACAATTATTGCTATTTGTATCATTCGTAATCGGTTTATAATCAAGCTGCTACTGAGACAACCCGACAGACCCCTGGCAATGGGGTCCTGCATTCCCTGCCCAATCCCAGCCGGCAACAACTCTCCCCGACTTGACCCCTGAATATCCTGCCACCTGATATTCAAGCTGCCATGCCAATGCGAATTTTCCCCTTTTACGTGCCGATGTTTATACTTCGGTCACGAGGTTGATCCTATGGCAGGCCGAATCCCCCAGAATTTCATCGATGATCTGCTGGCACGCGTCGATATCATCGATATCGTTGACAGCTATGTGCCCCTGCGCAAGGCAGGGCGTAACCACCAGGCGCTTTGCCCGTTCCATGAGGAAAAAACACCCTCGTTTACCGTCAACCAGGCAAAACAGTTCTACCATTGTTTCGGTTGCGGGGCGAGCGGCACGGCGATCACCTTTGTAATGGAATATCTGCATCTGGGTTTTATCGAGGCGGTCGAAGAACTCGCCTCCCGTGCCGGTCTGACGGTACCGCGTGAAGACGGTTTTGTTGCCAAAGACAGTGACAACACCACTGAATTATATGAACTGATGGAACTGGTTGTCCGTTTTTACTGCAAACAGTTACGCGAACATTCGCAGGCAAGTGCAGCCGTCGCTTACCTTAAACAGCGCGGGATCACCGGTGAGATCGCGGCCCAATTTGAAATCGGTTATGCGCCTCCGGGCTGGGATAACGTCATCCGGGCATTGGGAGGATCGGACGCGGCCCTGCAACGTCTGGCCAGGATCGGCATGCTGCTGAAAAAGGACAGCGGTGGCTATTATGATCGTTTTCGAGAACGTATTATGTTCCCGATACGGGATCAGCGTGGCCGTGTGACCGGGTTTGGCGGACGCGTACTGGATGACACGAAACCCAAATACCTGAATTCCCCGGAAACCCCGATATTTCACAAGGGAGAGGAACTGTACGGCCTGTACCAGGCACGGCACACGCATAAAAACAGTGAGCAGCTTTATATTGTCGAAGGCTATATGGATGTTCTGGCCCTGGTGCAATCCGGGATTCACAATGCGGTGGCAACACTGGGGACCGCCGCTACGCAGCAACATCTTGAGAAGTTATTCCGCGTTACCGGTCAGATCGTATTCTGCTTTGATGGCGATACCGCGGGAGAAAAGGCCGCCTGGCGGGCACTGGAGACCGCCTTGCCACTGTTACGCGACGGTCGCCAGGTCCATTTTATATTCCTGCCCGAGGGGCATGACCCGGACACCTATGTCCGTGAAAAAGGCCGGGATGCCTTTGAGGACAAACAGGCAATCGTGCCGTTATCCGATTACCTGCTCAACAACCTTACCAGCAGGACAACCCTGACAACCCGGGAAGGCCGGGCCACGCTGATAGAAAGGAGCCTGCCCTATCTGAAGCAACTCCATCCCGGCACACTGCGCAAACTGCTGGTCAATGACCTCGCGGCACTGGCGCAGTATGATGCAGGCGATATTGAGTCGGCCTTTCAGCAGAACGATAAAAAAACAAGGCCGGCTGTCAGGCGCACCAGAAAACAGTCCAGACCGGAATCTGACTCACCCATCCAGCTTGTGATCAAATATCTTGTCCATCACCCTGAACTGGCCCTGTTACTTTCCTCTGCAGAACCTCTGGCCCTTGTTGACATCAAAGGAGTGGACTTCCTGTTACAACTGATAGAACTGATCCGGGACAAACCGCAGATAACCACCGCAACAATTATGGAGACCTGGCGCGGGACAAGATATGAAAAGCGGTTGAATGAAATCGCCGGCAGTGAAGATATCCTGGCTGAGATCGATGATCCCGAATCCCAGTTCCTGGATGCCATGAATAAACTCGCAAAGCGCGGCGATGGACCTCTGAATTTACTGAAGAAAAACCCCAGCCCAAATGATCTGACAGACTCCGAGAAACTTGCCTTACGTAATCTGCATATTGGCGGCAAGCAATCACAAAATAAAAATTGATATTAACTGGCAAAAAAAGCCTGGGTATATTATACTTATCTGTTTAGTCTTTGTAAATTATTCTTTACTAATCAAACAGTTAACTACAATTACCACTGCAAATCTTGAGCCAACTCACTATGCAAGCTGCTGAACAAACACCTCATGACGACGAAAAGTCACAACTTAAGCTCCTAATCTCCAAAGGCAAGGAACAGGGATATCTGACCTATCATGAGGTTAATGATCATCTGCCGGATGATATCGTCGACCCTGAACAAATCGAGGATATCATCAACATGATCAATGACATGGGCATAACCGTCCATGAAACACCACCGGATCTCGATATTATCATGACCGATAGTACAGAGGACCCGGATGAAGATGCTGCCGCAGAGGCGGCCGCTGTTCTCGCCAGTGTCGAGAGTGAATTTGGCAGGACCACTGACCCCGTACGAATGTACATGCGCGAGATGGGAACGGTCGATCTGCTCACCCGTGAAGGTGAAATCAAGATTGCCAAACGTATTGAAGACGGGATTAACCAGGTCCTCGCCGCCCTTGCGTCCTATCCAGGAACTATTCAAACGGTTCTGAATGCCTATGCAACAGTCGTGAAAGACGAGATAAAAATGAGTGACCTCATTATCGGCTTCAATGACACAGCGGAATACCCCGATAGCGGGATCATCCCTTCCGTGGCTGCTCCAAAAGAATTAGTCCCGGATATGGAATTGGATGTTGATCTGGATGAGGATGAAGATGTTGAAAATGGCGACGGTGATGATGAGGTTGAACTGGGTCTGGATCCTGAAGAAGTCAGGGCACACATTGAGCAATTGGACAAATTGCATAAAAAGTACGTAAAGTCAATCAAGCGTAATGGCAAGGACCATAAAAGAACGGCTGCCTGTGAGGAAGAAATGACTTCTCACTTCCTCGAACTGCGCTTTGCCCCGAAATTCATCGAACTGATAACAGAAAACGTACGTAATCTAATCGACAGAATCCGCCAGGGTGAACGTAACATCATGTATAACTGCGTCAAGGAGGGGAAGATGCAACGGCGGGAGTTTATTGATACTTTCCCCGGCAATGAAACCAATACAAACTGGTGCAAGACAATCATCAAATCCGGTAAACCTCATGCAGAACACATGAGGCGTCTGGAAGATGAGATCGTCAAGATTCAGACAAAGCTCATAACCATGATCGATGAAACACTTCTCACGATTCCGGAAATCAAGGAAATCAATCGCATGGTTTCTATTGGTGAGGCCAAGGCCAGACGGGCGAAAAAGGAAATGGTGGAGGCAAACCTGCGGCTGGTAATATCGATTGCCAAGAAATACACGAACCGTGGTCTGCTTTTTCTAGATCTGATCCAGGAGGGAAATATCGGGTTGATGAAGGCCGTTGATAAATTTGAATATCGTCGCGGCTATAAATTTTCAACCTATGCAACCTGGTGGATCCGCCAGGCGATTACACGTTCGATTGCTGATCAGGCCAGGACCATCCGCATCCCTGTCCACATGATTGAAACCATTAACAAGCTCAACCGGATATCCCGGCAGATATTGCAGGAAAAGGGGCGCGAGCCTACCCCCGATGAACTGGCAGTGCGCATGGAGATGCCGGAGGACAAGATACGCAAGGTACTGAAAATTGCAAAAGAACCTATCTCCATGGAGACCCCGGTCGGGGATGACGAGGATTCACATCTGGGAGATTTTATTGAAGATGCCAACATCCAGGCCCCCAGTGACTCGGCAAGTTTTGAAGGCTTGCGACGCACGACCCGGGAGGCACTGGAAAGCCTTACCGCCCGTGAGGCCAAGGTCCTGCGCATGCGTTTCGGTATCGATATGAATACCGACCATACGCTTGAAGAAGTCGGCAAGCAGTTCGATGTGACACGGGAACGCATACGCCAGATTGAGGCCAAGGCGCTGCGCAAGCTGCGGCATCCAACAAGATCGGATCAGTTGAAGACTTTTCTGGAATAGTGTTGATCGGTGTCAGGTCTTGAATCTTGAATTGAAAAAAGGTCGGGGTGAATCACCATATGAATGAATTCAAGATTCAAGACCTGACACCGATCCTTTTGACACCGTTTCAATCCAATCGCCGGGCCTGTAGCTCAGTTGGTTAGAGCAGCGGACTCATAATCCGTCGGTCGAAGGTTCAAGTCCTTCCGGGCCCACCATTCAATACAAAAGCAACACACATCCGTGTCTGTAAGTGTCTCGCACCTGCCATCTCGGATCATCAGCAGAAAAATCCGGGCAAGGAGAAACCTGACACAGATCTACGGATAGAAGGTGTACAAGCTGGACATCAAATCGGGCCACCACCCCGGCCGGCCAGACACAAAAAAACCCGCTCAGCTTTCGCTAAAGCGGGTTTTCACCTCTCTTTAACTGGAGTTATCCTGCGCCCGGCAAGCTGAGTTCAAATCGGCGCTACTGCTGATTAAGCATAGATTATCGCAACAAGTCGTCAAATGATGTCAGAAATTCCTGTCCGCAAGTTCATACCACTGTATCCACCCGCTACCCGTGAGTGATAGGATATACCTCCGGTTCATTCAGGAAACCACCGAATTGAAAGGCATCGAGAAAATTCAGGACTGGCAGGAAAAAGACTGGAGTTCGTTCCGGTTCCCCGGTAGCGGGTCCCTGTGGTTACCGTTATTCATCCTCGCTTCGATCAGCATCTGGTCGGCCATGTATACCGTGCCAAGCGACTCTGTCGGTGTGGTGCAACGTTTCGGCAAATACCTGAAGGAAGTTCAGCCAGGCCTGCACTTCAAACTGCCCATGGGTATTGACGTTGCGACAATCGTTCCTGTCAAACGGCAGTTGAAGCAGGAATTCGGTTTCGCAACGGCCGGCGCCACCAACGAGTATCAACACCCGCGCGATGCCGACAAGGAACGTCGCATGGTAACAGGCGACCTGAATGCCGCCCTGATTGAATGGGTAGTGCAATACCGCATCGCCGATCCGCTGAATTTCCTTTTCAAGATCCGCGATCCGCAGGAAACCCTGCGCGACGTTTCCGAGTCCGTGATGCGGGATGTCATAGGCGATCGCACCGTGGATGAGGTTATTACCATTGGCCGCCAGGAAATTGAAGTGGATGCACTGGCGGAGATGCAAAAACTTTCCACCAAGTACGAACTGGGCATCAGCATAGACCAGGTGCAGTTGAAAAATATCAATCCACCCGAACCGGTCCAGGAATCATTCAACGAGGTAAACCAGGCCCAGCAGGAAAAGGAAAAACTGATCAATGAGGCCCGGCAGGCCTACAACAAGGTGATACCACTTGCAGAGGGTGAGAAAGACCAGCGCATACGCGAGGCGGAAGGGTACAAACTCAAGCGTATCAACGAGGCGGAAGGCGACGTTGCCCGGTTCAACTCGATACTTGCAGAGTACCTCAAGGCCCCGGAGGTCACCCTGCGCCGCATCTACATCGAAACGATGCAGGAGGTTTTGCCAGGCCTGCGATCCAAGATCATCCTTGACGAACAGGCCCGTGAAATTCTGCCCCTGCTCCACCTTGACTCGGAGAAAGGAGTGCAGCCATGACCCTGTCCAGGCGATTTGTCATGCTGGTGGTGGCGGGAATCACCGTGTTAATTCTGATGAGCTCGCTATACACCATCAGCGAAATTGAACAGGTTATCATTACTCAATTCGGCAGACCGGTTGGCCCTCCCAGGACAACCTCTGGACTCGAACTCAAGGTGCCCTTTATCCAGGAGGTCAACCGGATCGAGAAGCGTATCCTGGAGTGGGATGGCAATCCCAGTGATATGCCGACCAAGGATAAACTGTATATCTCCGTCGATCTCTTCGCACGCTGGCGGATAACGGATCCCCTCCAGTATTTTCTGCGCCTCCGTGATGAACGCAGTGCCCAGTCCCGACTGGATGACATCCTTGGCAGCGAGACCCGCAACGCCGTCGCGAAGCACAAGCTCATCGAGATTATTCGCACCACGAAAGACCGTGTGCCGGTACAGGACACTTCACTCGGAGACACCAACAATGTCGTGGGCGCACTGGTGCCGATCCAGAAGGGACGCAAGCAGATCGAGGAGGAGATCTTCACTGCGGCAGCACCAAAAATCAAGGTGTTTGGTGTCGAACTGCTGGACATCCGTTTCAAGCGGATTAACTACAATCTGAGTGTACGGCCGAAGATTTATGATCGGATGATCAGCGAACGCCGGCAGATCGCCGAACGGTTCCGGTCGGAAGGAAACGGTGAGGCCGCGCGCATCATCGGAAACCGGGGGCGGGATCTGAATAAAATCCAGTCCGAAGCCTACCGGCGCGTCGAGGAAATACGCGGTGAGGCGGATGCCACAGCCACCGGGATCTACGCCCAGGCATATAACCAGAGCCCCGAATCAGTAAAATTCTATGAATTCACGCGGACCATGGAAATGTACAAATCCATCATCGCAGCAAACACCACACTCATCCTCTCAACCGAAAGTGATCTGTTCAAATTCCTCAAAGGCATGACCCCATAAAGCAGGGATCTTCATGATGATTACGGGGCAATAGAAGCGACAGCGTGGTTGCAGTTTCAGGGAATATTCCGTCGAGAGGCGTTTGAGATGTTGTGCCATGCCTGATTCAGCCGAGGGCACGCTGCCGTCACAGACATAGCGTGTAATACTCTGCTTCATTACAGAGCAGCTGCCTGCTCCCTGACAGCGCCCGAAACAGGGATTGGATATAAAAAATTCTTCAGGCAGCCAATCCTGACAGCCTGGCCGGATTTAATGAATCAGGTCCTTCAGCGTGGGAACTCTGGACTCTTTCTTGGACTTTTTTGCGGCCCGCTTTTCTTTCATGGTCATAGCCGGTTTCTTCCTGGTTTCCTTATTACTTGTCTGGCCTTTGGTCATGTCATCTGCTCCTGATCATTGGTGTGTGTTCTTCAGGTCAATTACTTACTGTCCGTCCCTTCTAATAATCAGTCAACCCCAATTAATTAGTCAACCTCGATTTTATCGGTTTTTTATTGTGCCTGTGTCGATAGGCACCCTTCAAGTAATCAGTGCTGCGATAACATCCAAGGAAAACCCCGCCTGAACAGGCGGGGTTTATCATCGTGCGTTGACGATTATGAGATTACGAAACCTCAAGCGCCACTTGTGAGGCCTGAAGCCCTTTTGGGCCTTTAGTCGTCTCAAAACTTACGGTCTGCCCTTCAGCCAGGGTACGGAACCCATCACCCGCAATGACTGAATGATGTACAAATACATCTTCACTGCCATCGGCAGGTGAAATAAAACCGTAACCTTTTGAATCGTTGAACCATTTAACGGTACCTTTAATCATGTAAATTACCTCTGGATATAAATCAATTAATAAGTGTTTATTACACGTCCTGCGAGGAAATTTACAGAAGAAAACCACGAGATTACTACTGAAAGACCACGACAAGATAAAATGTAATGTGGGAATTATAGCATCATTACAGGATAAATACCGATAATCCTGTGTATATCATTGAATATACAGGACCTCGGTACCCCCTGGTGGGGTATGGAATTATTCAGACCTTTCTTAATGGATAGACCACGATTGTATAAGCGGTAGACGTGGCATGAATAACCTCCTTGTAGTTACGTCAGTCATGAATACGGTCAAAACGGATAACCCTTGGACTGGCATCGTATCTTGTTGACAGGTAGGTGCCGATTTACCCGGCAATCACCACCTGGTTTCTGCCCCGACTCTTGGCATCATACAGACACTCATCCACGCGAT
>MGXK01000063.1:6646-15898 GCA_001802375.1 Gammaproteobacteria bacterium RBG_16_51_14 | reverse complement strand
GTCTTGCCATGATCTACATGACCAATCGTTCCTACATTCACATGCGGCTTCGTGCGTTCAAATTTTCCCTTGGCCACAGCTCACCTCTTCTTTCTTTATCAGTTTTTATAATGTCTTACTGGTTTTTGCTCACAATACTCTCGGCAATGCTTCCAGGAACCTCAGCATACTTGGCAAATTCCATGGTATAGGTCGCTCTTCCCTGTGTCGCCGAACGAAGATCGGTTGCATATCCAAACATTTCACTTAACGGAACCTCCGCCTTGATAATCCTGCCTGCCGGTGAATCTTCGGTGCCTTGAAGAATACCACGCCGCCTGTTCAGGTCTCCGTTGACTGTCCCCATATATTCTTCAGGGGTCACTATCTCAACTTTCATCACAGGCTCAAGCAGAACGGGTCTTGCCTTGACGGCGCCTACTTTGAATCCCATGGAACCCGCGATTTTAAAGGCTATTTCACTTGAATCAACATCATGATATGAACCATCATATAGCGTAACCTTTACATCGACGACAGGATACCCGGCGATAATCCCGTTTTCCATTTGTTCCTTGATTCCCTTGTCTATGGCTGAGATATACTCCTTCGGCACAACACCGCCAACAATGGCATTGACAAACTTATACCCACCCCCTGGTTCCATTGGTTCAATTTTTAAGACTACGTGACCATATTGACCACGACCGCCAGACTGTCGTACAAATTTGCCCACGGCTTTTTCTGTAACGGAGCGGATGGTTTCACGATAGGCGACCCGGGGCTTACCAACACTGGCATCAACCTTGAATTCACGTTTCATTCGATCGACGATGATCTCCAGATGCAGCTCTCCCATACCGGAGATAATCGTTTGTCCGGATTCCTCATCAGTATGGACCCTGAAAGAAGGGTCTTCCTGTGCCAGTTTGCTGAGTGCAATACCCATCTTTTCCTGATCTGGTTTGGTCTTTGGCTCAACAGCGACAGAAATTACCGGATCCGGGAATTCCATTCGCTCCAGGGTAATTATATTATTGATATCACACAGGGTATCACCGGTAGTGACATCCTTAAGACCAACAGCAGCTGCGATATCGCCGGCGCGGACTTCTTTTATCTCCTCACGGCTATTGGCATGCATTTGCAGGATACGGCCAATACGTTCCTTCCTGCTCTTGACCGGGTTATACATTGTATCCCCGGACTTGAGGACCCCGGAATAGACCCTGAAAAACGTCAAACTGCCAACATACGGGTCGGTTGCAATTTTAAATGCCAATGCTGAATAGGGAGTATCATCTGAGGATGGTCGTTCCGCGACAGTTTCTTTTCCATCATCCAGTATACCCTTGATGGCTGGCGCATCTTTTGGAGATGGCAAGAACTCAATGATAGCATCAAGCACTGTTTGTACACCCTTATTCTTGAAAGCAGAACCACAAAGCGTCGGCACAATTTCATTGGCCAACGTGCGTATCCTTAGACCTTTCTTAATTTCGTCCACAGTAAGATCACTTTTCTCCAGATAGGCCTCCATCAGACCTTCCGTTGCCTCGGCAGCCGACTCAAGCAGACGTTCTCGCCACTCAAGGCAAAGATTCAACATGCCTTCGGGGATATCACGCTCTTCAAACAGCATGCCCATAGATCCTTCATCCCAGACAATCGCCTTCATCTTTATAAGATCAACAATACCCTGGAATTTGTCTTCTGCCCCAATTGGTAATTGCACAGGTACTGCAATACTGCCCAGACGTTCCCTGATCTGTCTGATAACGCGCAGATAATCTGCTCCTGCCCGATCCATTTTGTTCACAAATGCCACTCTTGGCACCTTATACTTATTCGCCTGACGCCAGACCGTTTCAGACTGAGGTTCAACGCCACCGACGGCACAAAATACAGCGACCGCACCATCCAGTACCCGTAGTGATCGCTCAACTTCAATTGTGAAATCGACATGTCCGGGAGTATCGATGATATTAATTCGATGCTCAGGAAACTGGTTGTTCATACCTTTCCAGAAACAGGTGGTTGCCGCAGAGGTAATTGTAATTCCCCGTTCCTGTTCCTGTTCCATCCAGTCCATGATAGCGGCACCATCATGAACTTCCCCAATCTTATGAGATACCCCGGTATAATAGAGTATACGCTCGGTTGTCGTAGTCTTGCCCGCATCAATATGGGCCATGATGCCTATATTACGGTAGCGATCAATCGGGGTGGTACGGGCCATGTTTCCTGTAGTCTCTTTCGTGCTATGACGATCTGTTTTAAGTCATTACCATCGAAAATGTGAGAAGGCCTTGTTGGCTTCTGCCATCCGATGTGTTTCCTCACGTTTTTTAATTGCAGTACCCCTGTTCTCGGCAGCGTCGATCAACTCTCCCGCCAGCCGTAATCCCATGTTTTTTTCACCCCTGCGTTTGGCAGCATCAACGACCCAGCGCATAGCCAGAGTCACACTTCGATCTGACCGGATTTCAACAGGTATCTGATAGGTCGCGCCACCAACGCGCCTTGATTTCACCTCGACGACTGGACGTACGTTCTCCAGTGCCTTGGAAAAAATTTCGATTGCATTACCCTTGTTACTAATCTCTGCAAGTGCCCCGTAAACAATTTTTTCCGCAACTGATTTCTTGCCCCTAAGCATCAGCATATTTATGAACTTGGCAAGTACCTTATCCCCGTATTTGGGGTCTGGTAGTATTTCCATCTTTTCGGCAACTCTTCTTCTGGACATACCCGTATCACTATATTGTTATGTATATTATGATTTTGGGCGCTTGGCACCGTATTTGGATCGGCCCTGGCGCCTGTCACTGACACCGGAAGTATCGAGCGTTCCTCGCACGGTGTGATAACGAACACCAGGCAAGTCCTTGACACGACCACCACGAATCAAAATCACTGAGTGTTCCTGCAAGTTATGACCTTCCCCCCCGATGTAGGTCGTCACCTCCTGACCATTAGTCAGACGCACCCGTGCCACTTTCCGCAAAGCAGAGTTTGGTTTTTTCGGTGTCGTTGTATAGACACGCGTACAGACACCACGCTTTTGCGGACAAGACTCCAGCGCTGGAACGCTACTTTTACTGATCTGGCGTCTGCGCGGTTTTCTTACCAATTGGTTGATTGTAGTCATACGCTTACATACATACGTGTCGTTAATTTTGACGTTTTTAATTCAACACATTGATACTGCCGATGTGCCCAGGCCGGTTCGTCGATTTGTACACGATCTGAAAAACCATAAGAAATACAACAAGTTAATTAAAATAAACCGATGGTCTCTCCACTACGCCGGCGTAAATTCCTGAGCCACAAACAAAATTGACAGGCTGGAGCTTGACCCCAGCCTGTCAGGGAGGTGGGATTCTATGTCTTTGAGTGCAATTCTGTCAAGGCAGAAACCACCTGTTTTCAAATACCTGTTGTGCTTTGTGCCTGATCTGAATCTGCGTTGACGACACCACCGGCGGTAATATCAGGCACTTCAATACTACTCATTTCATCATCATGAGGCTCAGTCTTGCCCTGTTTCCGGCGTCTTTCCAAATGGTAGGCAAGACCTGTTCCCGCCGGAATGAGACGCCCAACAATGACATTTTCCTTCAGTCCTCTCAGATCATCTCGTTTACCATTGACACTGGCCTCCGTTAAAACACGTGTTGTCTCCTGAAATGATGCCGCTGAAATGAACGATTCTGTAGACAGTGAGGCCTTGGTAATCCCGAGCAAAACCGGACTCCATTTTGCAGGTATCTTCCCTTCCTTTTCCATCTTTTCATTCTCCTCCAGCAGGCGGGCACGCTCTACCTGTTCACCCTTGAGGAAATGGGTATCGCCCGGGTCTTCAATCTCCGCCTTTCGCAACATCTGACGAACTATTACTTCAATATGTTTATCATTTATCTTCACGCCCTGCAGACGGTAGACTTCCTGTATCTCATTGCCAATATAGTTTGCCAGTGCATGTACACCCAGCAGACGTAAAATATCATGAGACGCCGGGGGGCCTTCAACAATGCTTTCCCCCTTTTCCACATGCTCGCCTTCAAAGACAGATATATGCCGCCATTTTGGAATCAGCTCTTCATGTACATCATCCTGACCTGTAATTATCAGCCGTTGCTTGCCTTTTGTATCCTTGCCAAAACTGATGGTTCCGGAAATCTCGGCCAGGATCGCGGGTTCTTTTGGCTTACGGGCCTCGAAAAGATCAGCAACACGCGGTAAACCGCCAGTAATATCACGGGTCTTTAGGGATTCCTGCGCCAGGCGCGCAATAACATCACCGACATTGACCTCAGCCCCGTCACTGACATTGATCACAGCCTTGGGAGGAAGCAGGTAATGTGCATCCATGTCCGTACCAGGTATTTTCAATTCATTACCCTTGGCATCGACAAGTTTCACCGCCGGACGTAATTCCTTTGCAGCACTCGACCGTTGTTTTGGATCAGTAATCATCCTATTGACAAGACCGGTGATTTCGTCAACATGACGGTTAACAGTGACCCCTTCAACAATATCCGTGAACTGTACCCTGCCGGCAACCTCAGTTATAACAGGATGGGTATGGGGATCCCAGTTGGCGACCTCTTCACCCGGTTGAACATTGGCACCATCACTAACGGTAATAATGGCGCCATAAGGAATCTTGTAGTGTTCCCGTTTCTGCCCGACATCGTCCAGTACAGCTACCTCGCCTGATCGTGAAACAACAACCTGATTACCGGATTCCTGCTGCAGCAACTTGACATTATGCAACCGTATCATGCCGCCATATTTTACTTTAATATTATTAACCGCGGCAGCACGGGACGCAGCACCACCAATATGGAAGGTACGCATGGTTAACTGTGTGCCGGGTTCACCAATGGATTGTGCCGCAATTACACCCACTGCCTCACCGATACTGACCAGATGTCCCCTGCCAAGATCACGACCATAACAATATGCACAGACACCATATCTGGTTTTACATGTAATCGGCGAACGGACAATAACCTGATCGATGCCCTTCTCATCAAGAACATTAACCCAATATTCATCCAGGAGTGTCCCTGCGGTCACAGCAATCTCATCACTACCCTTGATGGCATCCACTGCCAACACGCGTCCCAGGACACGTTCGCGCAAGGGTTCAATAACATCACCACCTTCGATCATGGGTGTCATGATTACCCCCTCGCTGGTACCACAATCCTTCTCAATAATGACAAGGTCCTGCGAAACATCAACCAGCCTGCGTGTCAGATAGCCGGAGTTGGCTGTCTTGAGTGCCGTATCTGCCAGGCCCTTGCGCGCGCCATGTGTTGAGATAAAGTATTGCAGAACATTCAGGCCCTCTCGAAAGTTTGCCGTAATGGGCGTCTCGATAATGGAACCATCAGGCTTTGCCATTAAGCCACGCATACCGGCCAGCTGCCGGATTTGTGCCGCAGACCCTCTTGCACCGGAATCTGCCATCATATAAATCGAATTGAACGACGGTTGCGTAATCTTATTACCTCCTGCATCCGTTATGGTATCGCTGCCAAGTTTATCCATCATCGCTTTGGCCACCTTGTCGTTTGTGCGTGACCAGATATCAACTACCTTGTTATAGCGTTCACCATCCGTGATTAACCCGGATGAATATTGAGATTCAAAATTCTTTACCTCCTTTTCGGCCTGCAGGATGATTCCATCCTTTTCCTCAGGGACAACCATATCTTCTATGCCGATTGAAATACCGGCACGTGTCGAATAAGCAAAACCGGTATACATGAGCTGGTCAGAAAAGATTACCGTCTCTTTTAATTCAAGCATGCGGTAACAGGTATTAACCAGTTTGGAAATTGTCTTTTTGTTCATCACCTGATTGACCATGGGAAACGGCATACCATCAGGCAGTATTCTTGATAACATGGCACGGCCTACCGTTGTTTCATAACGCTTGAAAGTCTCCTGCCGACTCCCGTCATCTGTAATCTGAACTTCACGAATCCGCACCATTATCCTGGCATGCAGTGCAACAGCACCTGTTTCATAGGCCCGATGAACTTCATTGATATCCGAGAAACGCATTCCTGTGCCCTTGACCCCGGCGGATTCACGTGTGAGATAGTAAAGTCCCAGCACGACATCCTGAGTCGGGACAATGATAGGTTCGCCATTGGCCGGTGACAGGATATTATTGGTCGACATCATCAGTGTTCTGGCCTCAAGCTGGGCTTCAACCGACAGGGGAATATGTACTGCCATCTGATCACCATCGAAGTCAGCATTGAATGCAGTACATACCAGTGGATGTAACTGAATGGCTTTGCCCTCAATCAATATGGGTTCAAAGGCCTGGATACCCAAACGATGCAGGGTAGGTGCCCGGTTCAGCAAGATCGGATGCTCCCGAATAACCTCTGACAGTACGTCCCAGACCTCGGGTCCTTCACGTTCGACCAGTTTTTTTGCTGATTTGATGGTTGTTGCCAGTCCACGACGTTCAAGTTTGCTGAAAATAAACGGTTTGAACAGTTCCAATGCCATCTTTTTGGGAATCCCGCATTGATGCAGCCGTAAAGTCGGGCCAACCACAATAACAGACCGTCCGGAGTAATCGACACGCTTTCCGAGCAGATTCTGACGAAAACGCCCCTGCTTGCCCTTGATCATGTCTGAAAGGGATTTCAACGGCAGCTTATTGGTGCCCGTAATTGCCCGTCCACGTCGTCCATTATCAAGCAGGGCGTCAACAGACTCCTGTAGCATGCGTTTTTCATTACGCACGATAATATCGGGTGCATTCAAATCCAGCAGTCGTTTGAGCCGATTGTTACGGTTTATCACCCTGCGATAGAGATCGTTGAGATCAGAAGTGGCGAATCGTCCGCCATCCAGCGGTACCAAAGGCCTTAATTCAGGAGGCAGCACAGGCAGCACCTGCATTACCATCCATTCCGGTTTGTTACCTGATTGTGCAAAAGCCTCAAGCAACTTCAGGCGTTTTGTCAGTTTCCGCAGCTTGGTCTCGGATCGGGTATTGGGTATCTCTGTGCGGAGCCCGGTAATCTCTGCTTCAATATCGATTGTATTTAATAATGCATGTATTGCTTCTGCGCCCATCCTGGCATCGAATTCATCACCATATTGTTCAATCGCCTCAAGATAGGTTTCCTCGGTCAGCAATTTCCCCCTTTCCAGTTCTGTCATTCCAGGCTCAATAACCGCATAGGCTTCAAAGTAAAGAACCCTTTCAATTTCACGCAAGGTCATATCCAGCATCAGGCCCATGCGCGAAGGCAGGGATTTCAGATACCATATATGTGCAACCGGACTGGCAAGATCAATATGGCCCATGCGCTCTCGACGAACCTTGGAGAGGGTCACTTCAACACCACATTTTTCACAAACCACGCCTCGATGTTTTAGCCGTTTGTACTTGCCGCACAGGCATTCATAATCTTTTACCGGACCAAATATCTTGGCACAGAACAGTCCATCGCGTTCCGGTTTGAATGTTCGGTAGTTAATAGTCTCCGGTTTTTTAACTTCACCATATGACCAGGAACGGATTTTTTCTGGTGAGGCAAGTCCGATGGTTATGGCATCGAATTCCTCAACCTGTCCCTGCTGCTTAAGAAGCCTGAGTAAGTCTTTCAAGGCATACTACCTCCGTTAGCCAGTAAATGGGTTGTGCCCATAGACGTTGTTATTAATTCATTCCCTGTGATGCTGTTCATTTCTCTAGTTTTGCTCAAGTTCAATATCAATCCCAAGCGAACGGATTTCCTTGACGAGAACATTAAATGATTCCGGCATACCAGCCTCCATGCGATGATCCCCGTCAACAATATTTTTATACATCTTGGTTCGGCCGTTGACATCGTCGGATTTGACCGTGAGCATTTCCTGCAAGGTATAGGCTGCCCCATAGGCCTCAAGTGCCCATACCTCCATTTCACCAAAACGTTGACCGCCAAACTGGGCCTTGCCACCAAGCGGCTGTTGTGTAACCAGACTATAGGGACCTGTCGAACGTGCATGCATCTTGTCATCAACAAGGTGATTCAGTTTCATCGTATACATATAGCCGACAGTAATCTTTCGCTCGAACTCATCACCAGTGCGTCCGTCATAGAGGGTGGTCTGCCCGCTTGTCGGCAGATCTGCCAGTTCAAGCATGTTTTTGATCTCACCCTCACTGGCGCCGTCAAATACCGGCGTGGAAATAGGCACACCTCGCCTGAGGTTATTCGCGAGTTCGACAATCTCATTGTCTGATAATGAATCCAGATCTTCTTTTTTGCCACTGCTGTTATAAATCCTGTCAAGAAACTTCCGCATATCATTCACCTTGACATGCTCATCAAGCATTTTACCGATCTTGATACCCAGTCCCTTGGCGGCCCATCCAAGATGTGTTTCCAGCACCTGTCCAACGTTCATTCGTGACGGAACACCCAGCGGATTCAACACGACATCAACGGGCGTACCGTCTTCCATGTAAGGCATATCTTCAACCGGAACGATAGTTGAAATAACACCTTTATTTCCATGCCGCCCCGCCATCTTGTCACCTGGCTGTATATGACGCTTCACCGCCAGATAGACCTTGACCATTTTCAGGACGCCGGGAGCAAGGTCATCCCCTGAGGTCAATTTTTTCCGTTTTTCCTCAAACATCTGGTCGAATCCATCACGTAACTTCGCCAGTTGCTCTGCTGTTTGTTCGAGATGCTTGTTTGCATCTTCATTACGCAAACGAATCTCAAACCATTTCTCTCTTGGTGTTTCTTCAAGATAATTTTTTGTAATCTTGGTACCTGCCTCAAGATTCCCCGGTCCTCCATCAGCTAGTTTACCAGTCAATGAGCGCTCCATTCGCTGATAAATACCTTCTTCCATGATTCTTAATTGATCATTGAGATCTTTCCTGACCCTGTTCAGTTCTGATTCCTCAATATCCAGCGCCCGACTGTCTTTCTCGACACCTTCCCGTGTAAATACCTGAACATCTATCACGGTTCCATTCATCCCTGATGGGACTCTCAATGAAGTATCTTTTACATCTGATGCCTTTTCACCAAAGATGGCTCTAAGGAGTTTTTCCTCGGGTGTCAGTTGGGTTTCACCTTTGGGTGTTACCTTACCGACGAGAATATCGCTGGTATTTACCTCTGCACCAATATAAACGATACCCGACTCGTCCAGCTTGTTCAGTGCACTTTCGCTGACATTGGGAATATCCGAGGAAATTTCTTCCGGACCAAGTTTGGTATC
>MGXK01000063.1:0-6634 GCA_001802375.1 Gammaproteobacteria bacterium RBG_16_51_14 | reverse complement strand
GGTCAGTTCTTCAATATGGATTGAAGTGTAGCGATCTTCATGTACAAGCCTTTCAGACAGCAGAATGGAATCCTCGAAGTTGTATCCATTCCATGGCATGAAGGCAACCAGCATATTTTGTCCCAGCGCCAGTTCACCCATATCGGTTGCCGGCCCATCTGCCAGGACATCACCTTTTGCTATGACATCTCCTGGTTTAACAAGTGGTTTCTGGTTAATACAGGTATTCTGGTTTGAACGGGTATATTTGGTCAGGTTATAGATATCTACTCCAGGTTCGCCTGCAGTGACCTCATCATCACTGACACGAACCACAATGCGACTGGCATCCACAGAATCAACAATACCACCGCGACTGGAAATGACGGTAACTCCGGAATCGATCGCAACCGTTCTTTCCATACCGGTCCCCACCAGGGGTTTTTCCGTTTTTAACGTTGGTACAGCCTGACGTTGCATATTGGAACCCATCAGTGCCCGGTTGGCGTCATCATGCTCCAGAAAAGGTATTAGCGATGCTGCCACCGATACAATCTGTTTGGGTGAAACATCCATATAATGAATCTTGTCCGGCATTGACATGGTAAATTCATTCTTATACCGGCATGACACCAAAAGATCACTGGTCAATCGTCCCCTCGTATCAAGGGTAGCATTGGCCTGCGCGATGACGTATTCCCCTTCTTCTATTGCGGAGAGATACTCGATCTCATCTGTAACGATTCCTTTTTTTACCTTCCGATAGGGGGTTTCAAGAAAACCATATTTATTGGTTCGTGCGTACACCGCAAGTGAATTAATCAACCCGATATTCGGACCTTCCGGTGTTTCAATGGGACAAACGCGCCCATAATGGGTCGGGTGTACATCCCGAACTTCAAAACCGGCACGTTCCCGTGTCAGTCCACCCGGACCAAGCGCTGATATACGGCGTTTGTGCGTAATTTCCGACAGGGGATTGTTCTGATCCATAAACTGTGAAAGTTGACTGGAACCAAAAAATTCTTTTATGACTGCAGATACCGGTTTGGCATTGATAATTTCCTGTGGCATCAGACCTTCGGATTCCGCCAGACCCAGCCTGTCCTTGACTGCACGCTCGACACGTACCAGACCGACACGGAATTGATTCTCTGCCATTTCTCCGACACTTCTCACCCGGCGATTGCCAAGATGATCAATGTCATCGACCATACCCCTGCCATTTCTGATATCAATTAATACCTTAAGGACATCGATAATGTCCTGATTTGACAGGATTCCATTCCCTTCTGATTCCTTGTGCCCTACACGCCTGTTAAACTTCATTCGGCCAACTGCAGAAAGATCATAACGATCCGGATTGAAAAACAGATTTTTAAAAAGGTTCTCAGCAGCATCTTTTGTCGGTGGTTCTCCAGGCCGCATCATCCTGTAGATTTCAACCTGGGCCTCCAACTGATTGGATGATGGATCTTCACGCAAGGTGTCTGCAATATATGAACCACGGTCGAGTTCATTGGTGTAAAGCGTTTCCAGTTCCAGATTCTGAACTCCCAGCAGTTTTTCCAGTAATTCTTTAGTAATTTCAGTATTTGCAGAGACATGTAATTCACCTGTCTCAACATCAATAACATCTTTGGCAACGACCCTTCCGACCAGAAATTCCGAGGGGACATCCAGTGATTTCAATCCGGCATGTTCAATCTCTTTTATGTGACGTGCGGTAATCCGGCGTTCCTGCTGAACGATAATATTGCCCTTCTTATCCTTGATATCAAAAGATGCAATATCACCACGAAGCCGCTCCGGGATGAGGGTCAACATGATACCTTTCTTGGTCAGCTTGAACTTGTCCGTCTCAAAAAAGAGAGCAAGCACTTGTTCAGCAGAATAACCGAGGGCGCGCAGAAGGATCGTGGCATGAATTTTACGGCGACGATCAATCCTGCAGTATACCAAATCCTTTGCATCGAATTCAAAATCCAGCCACGAACCCCGATAGGGAATGATGCGTGCTGAATAGAGCAGCTTGCCCGAAGAATGGGTTTTACCTTTGTCGTGCTCAAAGAAAACGCCTGGCGAACGGTGCAACTGGGAAACAATCACCCGTTCAGTACCATTGATAACAAATGTTCCTGTCATTGTCATCAAGGGTAATTCACCCATATAGACTTCCTGTTCTTTTATGTCTTTAACAATCTTGTTATTCAGTCCTGCCTCTTTATCATAGATGACAAGCCGGACCTTTACTTTCAAAGCTGCAGCATAGGTAAGTCCTCGCAGCTGGCATTCCTTTACGTCAAAAAAAGGTGACCCGAGATTGTAACTGACATATTCCAATGCCGCATTTCCGGAAAAACTCTCAATGGGAAATACAGATTTAAAAGCGGCATGCAATCCGACATCGTCGCGTTGCTTCGACGGGAAATCAATCTGTAGAAACTGTTTGTAAGAGTCAACCTGGGTTGCGATCAGATAGGGAACCTGCAGGATACTCGGACGTTTGCCGAAATCCTTGCGGATACGTTTCTTTTCAGTATAGGAATAGACCATCAAAATTCCTCGTTATCGATTAATAAATGCTGAAACAATTCATGCTGCTGTGATTTACCGTTCAGCCGTTTATGTGGCACATAAATCCCAGCCGTGGAGAGGCTGGTGGCATATTGCCACCAGCCTTTCCCGGGAACCTGAGAAAAAGGGTAACAACGAGTATCTACTTGATTTCAACAGTTGCGCCTGCTTCCTCAAGCTGCTTCTTGATATCTTCTGCTTCAGCCTTGCGAATCCCTTCCTTGATGGTTGAAGGAACGCCTTCAACCAGATCTTTCGCCTCTTTTAATCCCATACTGGTGATCGCACGGACTGTCTTGATAACAGAAACCTTGTTATCACCAAAACTGGTCATGACGACATCAAATTCAGTCTTTTCCTCAACCGCGGCGGCAGTCCCGCCGGGGCCCGCAGCTGCAACAATTGCAACAGGAGCGGCGGCAGAAACACCCCATTCGTCTTCAAGTTCCTTGATCAAATCAACCAGTTCCAGAACCGGCATTTGACCTAATGCTGCTTTAATTTCATCGCGTGAAACGGCCATTTTTCAAATCCTCCAATTAAAATTCCAGATTGCGCAACCGATAATTGCCCAGGTTATTATGCAGCTTGCTGCTTATCACGTTGTGCCGCAAGCAACCGAACAAACTTGGCTTCAGGCTCGGCGAGCACACGTACAAATTTACCCAATGGCGCCTTAAGGACACCAAGGAATATAGCCCTTGCCTGCTCAAGTGAAGGCATATTTGCCAGCCGCTCAATCTCGGAGGCCCCGAATAATTTACCATCGAGTGCAACCAGTTTAACGACCAGTCTGTTATTTGCCTTCGCAAAATCGCGGATTACTCGTGCAGCACTTCCCGGTTCATCATTAGAAAATGCGAGTAACAACGGTCCGGAAAGATCATCACGCATACACTCAAAACGGGTATTTTCAAGTGCACGCCGAGCCAGCGTATTACGAACTACCTTCAGGTAAATTCCTGCTGTACGCGCTGACTTGCGCAGTGCTGTCATTTCGGACACCGTCAAGCCGATATACTCGGCTGCGATTGCAGATGGAGCCTCAGCTGCAATTCCGGCAATCTCGGATACGATTGCTTTTTTTGCTTCAAGAGTAAGACTCACACTACTTCTCCTTTAACAAGGTTCACACACACCACCTTATATCTGATACATAAGGTAACGCCCTTCACATTGGCCCTTTACAGAAGCCAAACAGTTAACGGTGACCAGAACAGGAAATCCCGCATTGGTTTTACCGTCTGCGCAGGCAAACGCATGGTTATATTAAACT
Source organism: Gammaproteobacteria bacterium RBG_16_51_14 (assembly GCA_001802375.1). Taxonomy (GTDB): domain Bacteria; phylum Pseudomonadota; class Gammaproteobacteria; order Eutrophobiales; family Eutrophobiaceae; genus RBG-16-51-14. The sequence goes on along the minus strand of MGXK01000063.1, from coordinate 2,802 downwards.
GCTCACAGGTTTCACGGATTGACTAAGGTATCCCAGTACTATTACCAACCAATGCCAGTACACTATACCCAAGGTTTCACCCGTTTTGTGGTCAGTACCTGCGGTCTCTGACATCCCGATACCTGAAACTTGCCAAACCAAAAAGCATGGTTTTTGCATAAAGGGACTGAAATCTGCAAATCTCCCAGTCACCCCTCAGGTACAGGGCCCAAAGCCTGAAAAATCATCAAACATAATCAAACATAAAAAAGACAGCTCAACATGAGGTGTCCTGCACAATACTATAATCAGGCGGTCAACGAACCTTGATCCACCGTAATTCCTGGCCCCATGGTTGTTGAAACACTGATTTTTTTCATATATACACCTTTTGATGCACTTGGCTTTGCCTTCATCAAATCGCGTAACAGGGCATTCAGGTTTTCAACCAGCGCATCAACATCAAATGAAACCTTGCCAATTGCACAATGGATAATGCCGTTTTTATCTGTACGATAACGCACCTGCCCGGCCTTTGCATTTTCGACGGCCTGCCTTACATCTTTAGTGACTGTTCCTACCTTGGGATTCGGCATCAGTCCACGTGGCCCGAGTATTTTGCCCAGTTTACTTACGATCGGCATCGTATCGGGTGTCGCAATTACGACTTGGTAGTCGATTTTGCCCCCCTTCATTTCCTCAACCAGATCGTCCAGACCGATGGCATCAGCACCGGCTTTCTTCGCCGCGTCAGCCTGTTCCCCCTGAGCAAACACAGCAACCCTGACCGTTTTGCCCGTTCCTTTCGGCAATACCGATGATCCCCTGATTGCCTGATCAGATTTACGTGGATCAATACCAAGATTGACGGCAACCTCGACCGATTCATCAAATTTAACAGAAGAACATTCCTTCAGGAGTTGCAGTGCTTCATTGACCGCATATAGTTTGCCTGGTTCCAGTTTCTCACGGCAAGCCCTGACACGTTTCGACAATCTCGCCATATCTATATCTCCTCTGTCACAATACCCATACTGCGCGCCGTACCTGCAATGGTGCGCACGGCAGCTGACAGGTCAGCTGCTGTCAGATCCGGTTCCTTTGACTTCGCAATCTCTTCGAGTTGTACGCGCGTTACCCTGCCGACCTTGTCCTTGTTCGGCGTACTGCTACCACTACTGATACCTGCTGCTTTCTTCAAGAGATGCGAGGCGGGCGTCGTTTTGGTTATAAAAGTAAAGCTTTTATCCGAATAAACCGAAATAATAACAGGAACAGGCAGACCAGGTTCCATGCCTTGTGTCTGGGCATTAAATGCCTTACAGAACTCCATGATATTGATACCGCGCTGGCCCAGAGCGGGGCCAACTGGCGGACTGGGATTGGCCTGACCTGCAGGCACCTGTAGCTTGATGTAAGCATCAATTTTCTTGGCCACTATAGATCTCTCCCCGGGTACAATCGCCTTTCGGCTCCCCATTACGGTAATTAGTAACCAGTGATCGGTGATTAGTGTTACTTACCAATTACTAATCACCAGTCACCATTCACGACATCATTCCTTTTCAACCTGTCCAAACTCGAGTTCAACAGGGGTTGATCGACCAAAAATCAGTACTGAGACACGTAAACGACTCTTCTCAAAATTAACTTCTTCGACCACGCCATTAAAATCCGTAAACGGTCCGTCCTTCACACGAACAACCTCTCCCGGTTCAAACAGGATCTTGGGACGAGGTTTATCCACCCCCTCTTCAACACGCTGCAGGATAGCATTTGCTTCTGCATCACTTATCGGTGCGGGCTTATCACCAGTTCCGCCAATAAAACCCAGTACCTTTGGTGCTTCCTTCACCAGATGCCAGGTATCATCATTCATTTCCATTTGTACCAATACGTATCCAGGAAAAAATTTGCGATCACTTTTACGCTTTTTCCCGTCCCGCATCTCCACAACTTCTTCTGTGGGAACCAGGATTGCGCCGAACATATTTTCCAGTCCACTTCGTTTTATCCGCTCCCGCAGGGAACGCATTACCTGGTTTTCAAACCCGGAGTAAGCATGAACAACATACCAACGCTGTGTCATTAAGACTGCCTCTCTAACCCATTAACGTCCCGATGGACCAGCCCAGAAACATGTCGAGCAACCAGAGAATGATTGCCACCAGTACAACCAGCAGGATCACTATGATTGTTGTTTGTACCGTTTCCTGGCGCGTTGGCCAGACAACCTTGCGTACTTCAATCTGGGCACCCTGAAAATACCTAAATATTTGCTGCCCCTTATCAGTTTGCAATGCAATAGCAACAGCGATCCCGGCACCTGCAAGGAGACCAAGTACCCTGTACAAAAGAGACTGGTCGACGTAAATATAAAAAGCAGCGACCGCTACGATTACAATCAGCAAGGCAACTGCCAGTTTTAATGTGTCTAACTTAAATCCCTGTGTTTCTACGTTTGAATTCATAACTAATCTAATCTGTATTTGTAATACCTGTAACGTTTGCCCTGATTATTGCTGTCCGTCTTGGCAGGCCAGGAGGGAATCGAACCCCCAACCTGCGGTTTTGGAGACCGCCGCTCTGCCAATTGAGCTACTGGCCTATATCCTCTCAAATGATTGTTATCTGTAGTGACTAGCTATTGAATTGATACCCTGTAAACAGGATCACAGAGGCTTAGCACCCCCTTTTTTCAATTGATAAGCCGATGATCGTGATGTAATGATCAAAAGGCAATAAACTACTGATAATGCTCAAGTTTACTCAATGATCTTGGCAACGACACCGGCACCTACCGTCCGGCCACCCTCACGGATA
>MGXK01000062.1:5155-9260 GCA_001802375.1 Gammaproteobacteria bacterium RBG_16_51_14 | reverse complement strand
CGGATATAAAGGGAATCGTCGAGCGTATGCAGTTGCTGGATACAATGACCTATCTGCCTGACGATATCCTGACCAAGCTGGACCGCGCCAGCATGGCGGTGTCCCTTGAAGCCAGGGTGCCTTTACTGGATCACCGGCTGGTTGAATTTGCCTGGCGGTTACCAATGCACATGAAGATCCGGGATGGCAGAGGCAAATGGATATTGCGGCAGATCTTGTATCAATATGTACCGAAGCAAATGGTGGAGCGCCCGAAGACGGGATTCGCCGTGCCAGTCGGTGCATGGCTGCGCGGGCCATTGCGTGACTGGGCAGAATCCTTGCTGGATGAAAGGAAACTAACGGAGCAGGGGTTGCTGAATCCGAAACCGGTAAGGAAGAAATGGCAGGAACATCTGTCAGGTAAACGCAACTGGCAATATCATCTGTGGGATGTCCTCATGTTTCAGGCGTGGTATGAGCGATGGATAAGTAATATCTGACTCTTGCCTGGAATTCACTCTTCAAAATGGCAGCGTATGACATTAATAAATCAACATAACAAGGAGATTAGTCGATCCATAATTTGTAATGACAGACCAATACTATGTGTTTATATTATTTCGTAGTTTTGTGTTGAATTAGGAGAAAGAGGATAATTATTGTATGAAACCGTCTCATGCATTAAGTACACATCGAACGGAAATCAGGCAGATCGTCAAGCGTCACCATGCCTGCAATGCAAGGGTCTTCGGTTCTGTACTACACGGTATTGACCAAGACAGAAGCGATCTTGATTTGCTGATTGACCCAACCGCTGAAACCACTTTGTTTGACATCGGAGCAATACGTCTTGAATTGCGTCATTTGCTTGGTATTGAAGTAGATATTTTGACACCAAAAGCTTTGCCCGATAGTGTCAGGGAACGGATTTTGAAGGAAGCCACGCCTATATGAAAGAATCAGATAAACTTCGCCTGATCGACTATCTTCAGCATATTCTGCAGGCGATCCAGCGGATTGAACATTACACAGAGGATTTGACAGATGTCGCCTTGGATGATGTAAGGGAGGATTCAGGGTTCAAGGTTCAAGGTTTGAGGTTCAAGGTTTGAGGTTCAAGGTTCAGGGTTCCATGTTCAACGATTAAACAATATGACTAAAAACTATTAGTTGTGGTGCCGTCATTCCGCACTCTTGTGCCCTGAGGGTATGATGCGGAATCCAGTTCTACCCATCCTTCATGTTGCCGCCTATAAGCAGCCAAACGGGATGCCGATGAGGTTCTCATCATACAGGACGACCTGTTCAGCGTTGTTGATCACGATGCCATAACGGCAATTCCGTTCATGCACGAAGTCCCTTATTCCCCGCAAGTCTCGCATGGTGACTTTCTGACCATATTTAATCTCCACGGGCACCAACCCGAATTCCCCTTCCAGTATCAGGTCGATCTCTGCGCCAGCGCCGGTTCGATAGTAATAGCAGTCAAAGGCAGCGCCCCTGGCATTGAGTCCCTGTAACAGATTTTCAATGACCATTGATTCCCATGAGTGCCCCATTTGAGGGTGTGCTGACAGCGCATCGAAATTGTCCAAATGGAGAAGAAAATGGAGGATCCCCGAGTCCCTCAGATAGCCCTTGGGATGTTTTACGATACGTTTGGCGGCATTCTTTTCATAAGGCGGGATATGCCGCCAGATGAATGTTCCATGTGCGATATGAAAATATTCACGCACAGTGGGTTGGGACACACCCAGCACGCGCGCGACATCCGAATAGTTGATAATGTTTCCTGAAAGGTTGCCCAGCATCTGGATAAAGAGCCGGTATTTTTGCCGGTTGATACCGGGAAAGAGCCGCAGGATATCCCGTTCAATATAAGTCTTGATGTAATTTTGCATCCACAACCGGTGAAAACGCGGGCTGTTTTTAAGCCATGGCTCAGGGTAGCTACCCTGGACCCAGTATGCGGATTGCTGTTGTAATGATGACCCTGGTTTGAGTTCCAGGAAATCATGGATTGGATTCTGATTTATGATCAGGGGATAAATATCCGAGGGGGGCAGGGCACAGGCCTCGGCCAGGCTGAACGGCGAGAGTTCAATAACCGCTACCCGCCCGGCCAGGCTTTCAGAGATGGCATTGAGTAGTCCGGGTGAGCTGGAGCCGGTGACAACAAAGCGCCCGCATTCTTCTCTATTTGCATCGATAGCGACTCGCAGGGCTGGATATAATTCCGGAACTGACTGGCATTCATCGATGGCGATATGGGCCGGGTTCAGGCGTAAAAAGAGATCGGGGTCCCGGGAAATCCTGTCCAGGTCACTTGCCTTTTCAAGGTCAATAATTTTCCAACCCTGCGGGAGTTCCTGCAGCAAAGTAGTCTTTCCACATTGCCGTACCCCGACAATGGCAACGCAGGGAAATAATGCCAGGAGTTCATGCAGGAGGGCAGTATACTGTCGTTTCATACCTTGCAATATAGAAGGCATAATTTGAAAATACAAGGTTATAATACGAGGATAGGCACCTATATGTGGAGTCTTTAGGCTTAAATAGTTAAGGGTTCAGGGTTCAGGGTTCAAGATTCAGGGTGTAAGGTTCAACGTTCAACGTTCAAAGTTCAAGGTTCAAGGTTGTTCCCGGTAACCAGAACGTAAAACCTGAAACGTGGAACAGTAGACGTAGACAATATGACCAATAAACTGTTATTCGTGGTGACGGAAGACTGGTATTTCTGTTCACATCGTTTCGAACTTGCCCTGGCTGCAAAGGCGGCTGGTTTCGACGTCATCGTCGCAACCAGGATGGGGGAATATAAAGACAGGATAGAGGCGGTGGGTTTCCGGTTTTATGAGGTACCCTTTTCACGTTCGCTGCGCCATCCGTGGCGTGATGTGGTTTCTTTCCTTGCGCTGTTGAAAATATATAGAAGGGAAAAACCCGGCATCATCCACCACGTGTCCCTGAAACCGGTCCTGCTGGGTTCACTGGCGGCGCGTCTTTGCAGGACAGGGCATATCGTGAATGCACTCACCGGTCTTGGCTATCTGTTCACGGATACCGCATCGGGAAGGGCCCCGTTCCTGCGTCGGTTAATCCATATCGTGTTGCGCTGGTTGCTATGTGGTAACAGGGTGTGGACCATCATGCAGAACGCGGATGATGCAGGGCTCCTGGAGAACATGAAGATACTGCACCCGGGACATACGATCGTGATCCGCGGATCGGGGGTGGATATACAGAGATTCAGACCATCACCGGAGCCGGCAACCATGCCAAAGGTTCTCCTGGCCAGCCGGATGCTGAGGGATAAAGGCGTTATTGAGTTTGTCGATGCTGCAAGAATACTTTTGCAGGAAAAGCTCGAGGCGGAATTCATCCTTGCTGGGAGTATTGATAAAGAGAATCCATCGGCAATAGAGGAAGCAGAGATCCGGCAATGGGAAAAGGAGGGCCTGGTGAAATGGATCGGGCATCAGAAGGAGATGGTTCCCGTTCTTGTGGATTCGCATATTGTCTGCCTGCCATCCTATCGTGAAGGCCTGCCGCGGGTCCTGCTGGAGGCGGCTGCGACCGGCCGTCCCATTGTGGCCACGGATGTCCCGGGATGCCGTGAGATTGTGCACCAGGGTGAAAATGGTTTCCTGGTCCCTGTAAAAGACCCGGTCGCTCTTGCCGATGCAATCAAACGCCTGGTTACTGATCCGGTACTGCGCCGGCGGATGGGGGAAAAGGGACGAAAGATCGTAGAATCTGACTTCGCAAACGGGATTGTTCATGAACAGACACTTGCACTATACGAACGACTACTGAGGACGGCATGATATGAAACTTTGCCCCGTTATTCTCGCAGGTGGCAGCGGAACACGCCTGTGGCCATTGTCCCGGGAACAATATCCCAAGCAACTGCTGACGCTCACCGGTAGTGATTCGTTATTGCAGCTTGCCGCGAAACGGCTGGATGGCAATGAAAACAGTCTTGAACTGACGGATCCTCTCATTATCTGTAACGAGGAACACCGTTACCTTGCTGCCGATCAGATAAAGGCATGTGGCAAGCATGCCTGCGCGATCATCCTGGAACCGGAAGGCCGGAATACGGCACCTGCAGCGACGATTG
>MGXK01000062.1:4902-5135 GCA_001802375.1 Gammaproteobacteria bacterium RBG_16_51_14 | reverse complement strand
GGGATGCGCTTGTCCTGATCATGCCGGCCGATCACCTGATCGAGAATACCGGTGCATTTGTGCATGCCATCCGCATCGGCAGCAGGCTGGCATTGACGGACAGTGTCGTCACCTTTGGTATCGTTCCGACCCGTGCCGAAACGGGTTATGGTTACATCCAGGTGGGTGAAGGTTTGCCTGATCACCCTGATACATTATTCAGGCTGAACCGCTTTGTTGAAAAACCGGATCAG
>MGXK01000062.1:444-4731 GCA_001802375.1 Gammaproteobacteria bacterium RBG_16_51_14 | reverse complement strand
GGCAGGGAGGCATTTCTCAAATGCCCGCGTGACTCGATCGACTATGCCGTGATGGAACGGCTCGGTGAGAGTGGATGTGATACTTCCTGTGCTGTGGTCAGTCTGGACGCAGGCTGGTCTGATATCGGTTCCTGGACTTCCGTCTGGGAACTGGGCAGTACCGATAATGCGGGGAATCGTGCCATTGGCGATGTCCTGCTGGAAGATACGAGCAATTCCCTGGTGATCTCCGAGCACCGTCTTATCGCGGTTCTTGGTTGTCATGATGCGGTTATTGTGGAAACGCCGGATGCGATCCTGGTAACGAATAAATCACGTGCCCAGGATGTGCGCAGGCTGGCAGAAAGACTCAAGAGTAGCGGAAGGAATGAACATCTTCATCACCGGCGTGTGTACCGGCCCTGGGGATCGTATGAGACGGTCGACAGCGGTGATCGTTTCCAGGTGAAAAGGCTGATCGTCAATCCCGGGAAGAAGATGTCATTACAGATGCATCACCGGCGTGCCGAACACTGGGTCGTCGTCCGCGGTACCGCAACTGTCACCCGTGGAGACGAAGTGATTCTTTTAAAAGAGAACGAGTCTACTTTTATACCGCTAGGCATCCGGCACCGCCTTGAAAACGCAGAGACGATGCCACTCGAGGTGATCGAGGTCCAGTCCGGCGATTATCTGGGTGAGGATGACATCGTCCGGTTCGATGATGATTTCGGCAGGCACAAACCCTGAACCCTGAACCCTGAACCCTGAACCTCGAACCTTGAACCATAAAATCCTGGTCACTGGCGCGAGTGGTTTTATCGGGCGGGCACTTCTTCCCATATTACAGGACAAGGGATTTTCTGTCCGTGCGACCTGCCGAACAGAAACAAGCCTGGAAGGCAGGGCCGCGGCAGACCATATCGAATGGATTGGGTTTGACCTGGTTGATGCTGAAACGGATTACGGTCGTTTATTAAACGGGGTTGATGCGGTCGTTCATCTTGCCGGCAGGGCGCATGTTACAACAGGCCATGGGGATGCCACCAATGATTGCCGGACTGTCAATATTGATGGGACAGAGAAACTGGCGAGGGCCGCGGCAAAGGAAGGGGTTGACCGGTTTCTGTTTCTCAGTTCGGTGAAGGTTTACGGTGAGGGCGGGGAATTATATAAAAACAATAAAATACAAAGGCTTACAGAAAACGATGCGCCCTCAGCGCAGGACATCTATGCCAAAGGCAAGCTGGAGGCTGAGGATGCTATATATAATGTATGCAGAGCCGGCACGATGCACTATGTCATCCTCCGGCCACCACTGGTGTTTGGTCCCCATGTCAGGGCGAATTTCCTGCAATTATTACATGTGGTACACAGGGGCTATCCACTTCCCTTCGCCTCGGTCAATAATCTGCGCAGTTTTATCTACGTCGGCAATCTTTGTCACGCCATTCTTGCCTGTCTCGTTAAACCGGAGGCCGCAGATCAACTTTTTCTTGTCAGTGATTCGGAAATCTCTACACCGGATCTGATCCGGAAGATTGCGTATTGCATGGATCGGAAGGCAAGACTATTCCCCATGCCGTTGCCATTACTGAAGATGCTGGGAAAGATGACAGGCAGGTCCAATCAGATCGCAAGGTTGACGGGATCACTGGTGGTTGACAGTACGAAAATCAGGCAGCATCTGCAATGGCAACCACCCTGCAGCCTGGATGAGGGTCTGAAAGAGACAGTTGACTGGTATAAAGCCCGGAGGGTGTAAACTCCGGCGGGAATCCGGAACTCTGCACATGGAAAAACAACCTGCGGTATATATAGTTGCCAGCAAACGAAACGGCACCCTGTATACAGGAGTAACGAGTGACATTGTCAAACGGATTTGGGAACATAAAAATTATCTGACGGAAGGCTTTACTAAACAATACCACGTACATCAGCTTGTCTGGTATGAGCTTCATGATGACATGGAATCCGCAATTACGCGGGAAAAACAGATAAAGAAGTGGCGACGTGCATGGAAACTCGGACTCATCGAGGAACACAACCCGGCGTGGTGAGACCTGTGGGAAGTCTAACAACATTATAAACATTCATGGTATCTGACTTTATAACTGCTCAAACCCTGATTATCGCCGGATCGCTCCTTTCTGTTTTTGTTTTTTCCGTGATCATCACCTGGCTTGTGCGCCGTTATGCAATCCGGCATGCAATTATCGATGTGCCCAATGAGCGGAGTTCACATACCGTCCCGACGCCACGGGGCGGAGGGCTTTCCATCAGTCTCTCGGTGTTGATTGCCGTTGTGGTCCTTGCAAGTGCCGGTTATCTTCCTGTGAAATTTGCAATTGGATTGGGAGGAGGTGGGCTGATCGTATCGATCACCGGCTGGCTGGATGACCATAAACATATACCCGCATTCTGGCGGGCCTTTTTCTACCTGCTGGCTGCCGCGTGGTTCCTTTACTGGATAGACGGGGCTGGCATGATCGAGATTGGCACAGTTACCTATCATCCGGGCATGATCAGTAATCTGCTGGCCATTCTGGGGATCACCTGGCTCGTCAATCTGTATAATTTCATGGATGGTTCGGATGGTCTGGCGGCGGTACAGGCTATCTGTACCGGGTTGATGGCGGCAATGCTGTTCTGGATTTCCGGTGGACATGGCCTGGCAATGATTTCACTGGTGGTGGTGTTTGCGAGTGCCGGTTTTCTGAACTGGAACTGGCCGCCGGCAAGGATTTTCATGGGGGATGTCGGCAGTTGCCTGACAGGGTTTATCTTCGCCGGGCTGGCTGTCTATGGCGATAAATCATCTGAAGTCTCATGGGTGATCTGGTTCATTCTGCTCTCGGTCTTTATTATGGATGCAACGCTGACCCTGCTTAAACGAATGCTGACAGGGGAGCAATGGTATAGCGCCCACCGGGGCCATGCCTACCAGAGGGTGATTCAACTTGGTGTATCGCATTCATTGTTGGCAAAAGCGGTGCTGTTGATCAATCTATGTCTGCTCTGGCCTGCCGCCTGTGTGGCCTGGCTGTGGCATTCACTCTCTATTTATATGGCAATCCTTGTCATTATTATCATGTTTGTTTTGTGGTCGTTTGTTCAAATACGTTATCATCGGCTCAAGGGGACAGCCTCATAATTGAAATACTTCAAGTTGTCATATGGATCTTAATTGGAATATGCAAATCAATAATGGTGGGTATTTATTACACAACGGGCAGGTTTATAGTGATATGAAGCCTGAAAAATTCTTATATCGTCATGCCCGCGCAGGCGGGCATCCAGTAAATAGTTGATAACATTACTTCACGTACATTCTGGATCCCCGCCGGAGTTTATACCCGCAGGGCATAAATACCCGCAGGGCATAAATACCCGGATGGGTGCGGGGATGACAAAAGTATAGGACAGCTGTGAAAATGCTTACATTAAACAGACGACTGGCAGTCATTATCCATGACCTGTTCATGGCGAGCGTCGCATGGTTCATTGCCTGGCTCGCGCGGTTTAATTTTTCATTTCCATTTCCGGAATGGGAGATCTGTGTCTACACACTGCCGTTCATTGTCATCACGCAGGGGGTCATTTTTTCACGATTTCATCTTTACCGTGGTGTCTGGCGGTTTGCCAGTCTTCCTGATCTCTGGAATATTTTCCGCTCGGCCGTTCTGGGTGCATTATTTATTACCCTGGTTTTATTTATTCTGTTCCGTCTGGAAGGTGTACCACGTTCCGTCCTCCTTATCTATCCTGTCTTCCTGATCTTTCTCCTGGGGGGACCGCGTCTGGGGTACCGCCTGTGGAAAGACCATACGCTGGATATCAGGTCAGCTTCGGAAGGGAAACGTGTGCTTGTGATCGGTGCCGGGCGTGCCGGCGAAATGCTGATCCGGGAGATGTTGCGTGATGGAGATTATCATCCCGTCGGTTTTCTGGATGACAATCCCGATCTGAAAAAGACGGAAATCCATGGTGTCCGTGTCCTCGGTCCTGTCGATCAATTGCCCGGGATTGTGGATCGGCATGATGTGGAAAGCATTGTTATTGCCGTCCCGTCTGCAAGTAATGAAGAGATGCAGAGGATCATCGGTTATTGCGAGCAATCCGCCGTCCCGATGCGGACCCTGCCAAAATTGCAGGAGATGGTTTCCGGCACACCGGGGCTGAATGAACTGCGTGAGGTTTCCATCGAGGATCTGCTGGGGCGTGAAAAGGTTGAACTCGACTGGAAGGTCATCCAGGCCGGTATCACCAACAGGACGGTCATGGTGAGTGGTGGTGGGGGATCGATCG
>MGXK01000062.1:0-147 GCA_001802375.1 Gammaproteobacteria bacterium RBG_16_51_14 | reverse complement strand
GTGCCGACCGTCATGGCTGTGAAAAATTTGTGTTGATATCCACTGACAAGGCAGTCAATCCGGTCAATGTCCTCGGCATGAGCAAGCGTATCGCAGAGATGTGTTGTGAGGCAATGAACCGGAGATCCACGACGGCCTTTATCACGG
>MGXK01000061.1:6128-12630 GCA_001802375.1 Gammaproteobacteria bacterium RBG_16_51_14 | reverse complement strand
TTTCTTGAAGAATATTCGCTTACGCACTTCAGGATGGAAGAAGCGCTGATGGATGAGTATGGTTATCCCTTTTCCAGAGAGCATAAACAGGAACACAATCGATTCATTGAATATTACACCTGTCTGCGCCAGGAAATTGAAACGGCATGCCACGACAGGCTTTATCTGCTGCTGAAGATCGATATATTCCTGGTGGACTGGCTGCTCAATCATACCAGTGGCATTGATAAACACCTGGGCAAATTTCTGCTGGAGGCCGGCTATCATTCCTGAGTAGCAACTAAAAGGATGGGGTGATTGTGTATGACAATTCCGGCCGTTCCCTTGCTACAGCCGATCACAATACGCCCACGTTTGCCGCAGCAGCCGCATCGGCATGTCCGGCGACCGGAATTGCCAGTTCCATGATTCAGTAAATAAAATGGACAGCAGCAGCGTCAGGCATTGCCGCGGTGATCGTACCAGGACCGGTAACAACCGGTATGCGATCTTTCCTGCACGCAATGACAGCAACGCATGGCGTAGCCGCCGCAGCCATTCCTCGGAGGTGAAGCAGTAATCCTCCGTCCCGTCGTCCTCCCTGACCAGATCGAAGTACCCCTCCGCACAGCGCTGTAACTGACCGGCCTCAGGATAATAACCGCCCCACCCCTGCTCCAGCACAGCCCAGTGAAAGTGGTCCGATCCCCGGCGGTAGGCAAAGGGACAGCGCAACAGGTCAAGCGGGTCTGCCGGTTTGCGGACACAGTGAATCGTTGTCGTAACAAACCGTCGCGACATTGATGAGGGATCCATCAGACGATGGATCCGGGCGAACAGCTGGCGGTAAATATCGTCTGCCTTCCCGGTCGCAGCATCGGCTGGCCGGACGAAATGTTCTATCGACCCGTTGGCAATCACCGCGTCGAAGGTGCTCTCCCACTGTTTCGGGATCGCACGGTAATCAAGGAGGTGGGCCTCAAGTCTCTTCTGGCGGCAGTAGCTTGCCTGTTCCGGGGAAATGGTAATCCCGACCCCCATGGCATCGTGCAGACGGATTTGTTCCAGGAGCGTTCCGTACCCGCAACCAAGGTCCAGTACGCGCTGACCCGGTTCGCACCGGGCCTGTCCCAGCAGGTAGAGGTGCTGGTTCTCCTGGGCCTGGGCATACGGCGTTTCCGGATTTCCGTGGTAGATCCCTTCCGTCAGATCGAACAGTCCACAGGCAGGGAAGACCCTGTCGACAGCCGAATAACATGTAATGACTGTTTCACAATGCTGATCGTTACTACTGATCGTCTTTTTCGGCATGTACGGATATGCAATCGTTATCTTGCGCCTGCCTGACGTCTGGTGTGAACTGGACCACTTTGAATCTCCCTGCACGTAAGCGCAGGGAGATTCAAGGAACAATGAGATATTCCTGAATCAGGACAGCAGGTCAAATACCAGTCGCTGGTCATTGTTCATGAAATACAGGCTAAAATATACACAGGCTCCCTGTAGTTGAAAATCCGGAGGGAAGAAAGGTCATGAGTATGTTAAGAAAATTGATTGGTCCGAAGTCGAAATATGATAAAAGCATACCTTATACCTATGAAGCAAGGGCACAGATTATAGAAGGCCTGGATAAGTATAATTATTATTTGTCTGACACGATATGTGGATTAATCGAATACCTGGAAAAGAATGGAATACAACCTGATGAAGTTGTGATCTACGAGGTTTATCAGGATAAGGAGAAAGAGATTCAACGTGAATTCTATACAACTGAAAAAGGGGGCTGGCTGTACAGGCCGGAAATATGCCAATCATTCGAGCAGCATTATAAAGGGCATATTCACAAGGGGGAATGTTCCTTTGCAGACAGGGAACGAAAAGGGATAGGGCCATAAACGGGAAGAATCATAATCAATCAATTATCCGGGACGAGACCACGATTACTGTTTGCCGTTGACCCCGGGCAAAGCTAAAGCGAAACCTGCCCGCAGTTATTTACCGGAAAGATCAGGCATCATGCACTGCCATGTCATGTGAAAACACATTTGATGTCGTGATCATCGGTGCCGGTGCCGCCGGCATGATGTGCGCGTTGACGGCAGGACAGCGCGGGCGCAAGGTCCTGTTGCTCGAGGGTTCCGCGCGTGTCGGCAGGAAAATCCTTGTTTCCGGCGGGGGCCGCTGTAACTTCACGAATCTCAGGGTAGGACCGGAAAACTATCTGTCCGGCAACCCGCACTTCTGCAAGTCCGCGCTCATGCGCTTCAGCCCGCATGATTTTATTCAATTGGTGGAAAGACACGGCATCCGCTATCACGAAAAAACACTCGGCCAGCTTTTCTGTGATGACAAATCCAGCCAGATCGTCCATCTACTGCTGGCGGAATGTACAGCCAGCGGTGTCACTATCAGGACCGGTTGTCCGATCCTGGGGATTGATAAAAAGCAGGTCTTCCTCGTGCAAACAGAATCAGCAACCTGTACGGCGGACTCACTGGTGATTGCCACTGGCGGCCTCTCCTTCCCGAAACTGGGGGCAACCGGTTTCGGCTATGCAATCGCCGGGCAGTTCGGTCTGGCCGTCTTGCCCCGTGAACCCGCTTTGGTGCCGTTGACCTTCACATCCGCGGACAGGCAGCGTTACCAGGGCCTGTCCGGTGTTTCCACTCTGGCGAATGTCTCGATCGGCGACACCATGTTCATGGGAAAAATCCTCTTCACCCACAAGGGCCTGAGCGGTCCCGCCATCCTGCAGATCTCCAGTTACTGGACACCCGGGGCAACGCTCACGATCGATCTGCTGCCGCACCTGCACCTGGAAGATGAAATCATCAGGTGGCAGTCACTGCGTCCCAGGGCCGGACTCAGGACGCTGATCAGCGAACACCTGCCGAAACGCCTTGTCTGCTGCTTTCTCGATCCCCATGCGCAAGCCAGGCCTGTCAACCAGATCGATGAACAGGGACGCAAGGCCGTGGCCGGCCTATTCCATCACTGGCAAATCGAGCCTGCCGGCACCGAGGGCTACCTCAAGGCTGAAGTCACGCGAGGCGGTGTCGACACCAACGAGCTGTCTTCCAAAACCTTTGAGTCCCGCAAGGTCCCCGGACTCTATTTCATCGGAGAGGTCCTCGATGTCACCGGCTGGCTGGGCGGCTTCAACTTTCAGTGGGCCTGGGCATCCGGGCATTGTGCGGGTTTGTATGTATAACGGGCCACCAGTTCCAGGCAATCGCCCGGGCGGGACGTGCTGGATGCGGGGCCCGGCCAATCGGCAGGCGGAGCAAAAACAGCATGAGTGAATTCACCCTGGATGCACGGCTGGTGAATGACTGCTTCCTTCTGGGGAGGCTGGATTTTTACTATCTGGTGACCCAAAGGGAACAGAACGCCTGACACCGGTCGTGTGCGACTTGCTGTCACTTCAGCACAGCATGACCAGGGCCAGGCACTGGAGGGTATAGAGGGAAGCCTGTGCCTGATGGTGGGCCATTCTGCCTGGCGTTCTACCTGGAGGGCATATCCTGCCAGGCTATCTGGGGCTATGAGGTTATTTTACTTTCGGATTTGCCTGAAGCATGTTTTTTCTGTGACCGGAATCACACTGGGTCGGGGCCGCAGGTATCCCGACCGGCTATTTTAAAAAACCATCTGTATATAAACTTTATTTTGTGAGAAAATATGCTACCTTAATAACAGGACGATGCATCGTCTGAAATTATCAGATGTCAAGAAAAGTTAAGTGATGAGGACCCGTGTCCCAACTATCAGTTAGAAAACAATTGTTCCTGGTGACAGACCCGTACGGAAATGTGCCTCTACATCCGGTGCGTTCCTGATGGCGAAATCACCCCTCAAGAAACCACCCCTCCCCTACCCGATTAGTCTCTTTTTTTCACACGTTAAACCGCATGCCTTCTAGCTCGATCGACAGCCGGCAGGCTGGATTCCCTATTTTCTTGTCAGTCCCCCTTCTATTCCGGGAGATCCCTATCCAATGGCGAGTTTAATAATTGACAATTTCGAGCTCCGGTATTTCGATTTGAATGCAAAACCGGAGATGGAGTTTTATCTGTCATTGCTGAATCTGGATATCAGCGACTATACCTTTGCCGCCAACTATCTCTGGCTGAGTAATGCAACCGGCTTTTATTCCATCATTCACAACACCTTCTGCTTTTTTGTGTTGTCCGGCGGGGAGCTTTCCATGCTCCTGCCGCCCCTCGGCCGTAAGGAAGATGTATATGATGCGATGAGCACCTGCTTCGATATCATGAACAGCATCAACAGTTCCAAGAATTTTTCAAAGATCGACTACGTCCACGAGCAGCTCCTGGAGGGTTTTGTTGATTATCTTGAGGAGGGGACGGAGATATACGAGATGCTGGAAAGTTACCTGGTGGAGCGCAAGGTCGCTGATTATGTATATCTCAGTGACAAACTGATTGACCTGAAGGGGAACGGATACAGCAACAAGCGTAACGAGATCAACAAGTTCATCCGCATCCACCCCACCAAGCAGCTGGAGGTTATGGATATCCGGAAGCATGGTGATGACATGATGTCACTGTTTAACAAATGGGTGTCGGATCGAATGCGGTTTATGCCCAAGGAGGAGGCGAGCGTGTTTCTGGACGGGATCTATTCCGAGCGTCTGGCCATTAAAAGGGTAATCCAGAGTTATGACACCCTTGGACTGATTGGCCTGGTGATATTGATTGATGGTGAGATCAAGGGATTTACGGTGGGTGAGAGGATTAATGCAAACACGGCCAGTGTGATCATCGAAAAAACCGACTTCGAAATCCTTGGCTGTGCCCAGTACCTGTTCAGGGAATTTACAAAGATGCTCAAGGAGGAATATTCCGCGGAATTTATCAATGTCGGGGATGATATGGGATTTGAAAACCTGAAAAAGGTAAAAATGTCCTACCGGCCCAGCAAATTGCTTCCAAAGTACACTATCTACCAGAAGTAAAATTCGTCATGGACACATTATATACAATTGAACACGGTGCGATAGGCGATCTTGACGCACTGGTGAATATCGAAAACGAGATATTCGATCGCGCTGATTCTCAACTGTCACGCAGGGCGTTTCGTTATCATATCAATTCACACAACCTGTTGCTGGTCGCAAAATCCAGGGCAGGAGAAAATACGGTTGTGTCCGGCTATCTGCTGGCCCTGCTGCATCGGAAAAGCGCGCGCGTCTATTCGATCGCGGTCAGAACGGGCTACCAGAAGCAGGGGATTGCCTCCGCCCTGCTCAGCAGCGCAATCAGGGCCGTGAGTGATCTCGGCATCGAAAGGATCGCGCTGGAGGTCAAGGTAGTCAATGATAATGCAATCAAGCTGTATCAACAGTTCGGTTTCAGCAGAAGAAAGGCAATTCCGGACTATTATCCGGACGGGATGGCGGCCTTGTATATGGAAATGCCACTGGTTTCACAAAAAATGAAAACACGTGGCAAATCCGGAGAGGCCTGCACAACGCTTGACTGGATTAGCATGTATGTATACCAGGATGCACACCAGGGGGCTACCTAGCCCTGCAGGTAATCAGACCAGGGGGCATTTATCATGAAGGAGTGTATCTTTGGAAAGGTACAACATGTCGTCTGATTGCGGTTGCCTGTCCGGGAGATAACAAAATCACATGTCGCTGCTGTCGGCCAGTATCCTCCTGTTCCTGGTGATGGACCCGTTCGGTAATGTGCCCGTCTTTTTGTGTGTGCTTAAGGACATCCCCTACCAGAGACGGCAGCAGGTTATTTTGAGGGAAGTGATCATAGCGCTGCTTGTCCTCGCCAGCTTTCTGGTCGCGGGGCCTCACATATTGATGGCATTGCAGATATCCGAGCCATCCCTGCGCATCGCAGGCGGTATCATATTATTCCTGATCGCTATCAAGATGATATTCGGCGCGACGGAAGACCTGTTTCGGAATACTGCGGGGGGCGGGGAACCGTTGATTGTACCCCTCGCCATCCCCTGTATCGCCGGGCCTGCCGCGATCGCGACCGTGATGCTGTTGATGGGACAGGACCCGGGGCGCTGGAACGAGTGGTTGCTCGCCCTGATTCTGGCATGGCTGGTCTCCAGTGTCATTCTGTTGCTTTCGACGAAACTGGATTACGTTTTCGGGCTGAGCGGCCTGACCGCGCTGCAACACCTGATGGGACTGATTCTTACCGCACTCGCAGTTGAAATGTTTCTGCAGGGGATTAACACCGTCTTTTTTAACCAGGTCTGACCGGGCGGTCGGCAGGGTCGGACACGGAATAGTTCCGGATGACACAATTTCATGATCTGCCCCCTGTGCAGGTGCCTGTGAGCAGCATGCCTATCGCTGTCAGGTAGTAGTATGGTTTTTTATCACCCCTGATGTTCTCGTTGATCCGGAGGACCGTGAATTCACCCGTGTCTTCAAATATCGTTATCGATTTGAATGAATCTCCGTCATCGCCGCGTTCAAGTATCTGCGGGCTGTACGTCTTGTTAAAATTTACGAGGCGCGCCT
>MGXK01000061.1:5910-6025 GCA_001802375.1 Gammaproteobacteria bacterium RBG_16_51_14 | reverse complement strand
AGTTCCAGAACGCCTGCAATCGTGCATTCATATTCCGCTGCAAAAACAACAGGTAGCGGGAAAACCAGCACCAATAGTAATGATACGAGAATTTTCTGGATAAAATCTGATTTCA
>MGXK01000061.1:3888-5852 GCA_001802375.1 Gammaproteobacteria bacterium RBG_16_51_14 | reverse complement strand
AATCCTCATTACATTGGTATCTTTTGCAAGCATAGTCAATCCAGATGATTAAAAATAGTGACCGATGTCCAGGCCGGAGATGATAAAACAGGAGTTTGATTTGAATTGGCACGAACAAATTCTGGAATTGATACAATCTGAGCCATGGCGAGATATCACAGAACGGCAACCGGATGGGAATGTCCGTTTTCAGTATAATAATGGTCAATTGCGCCAGGTCCACAGCCAGGCAGCCGGGGATTTTGTGCCGATAAATTAACGCAGAACAGGGAAATAATATGGGTAAAAAATTCAAGAAAGGTAAACCATTTGCTGAATTGCATCTTGGCAAGGGTGGTCTGGATATTGCGGGAGAGGTTTCACCGGAACTTCTGCACTTTGTGGTAGAACACGGATTTGCGGATATGTACACCAACGAGGCGCTCGATCAGAAATCCAGGAAGATCGCAACCCTTGCCTCACTGGTGACCTCCGGTAATCTGCCGCAACTGGAATGGCATATCAGGGGGGCGCTGGAAAATGACCTGGTATCCAAGGAAGAGATCAGGCAAATCATCATCCAGATGACTATTTATATCGGCTACCCGGCAGCGTTCAATGCCATGAATGTCGCTAACAGGGTGTTTCCGGATTTTCATGACCAGTAAATATTGGTCAGTAGTCAGTAGTCCGTTGTCCTTTGACCACTGACCACTGACCACTGACTATGACTAATGAACATTATATTCGACATCGGTAACGTGATTTGCGAGTGGGACCCGGGCAAACTTACCAATAAGGTAATTACCAGCCCGGATCAGCAAAAGGAAATGCTGGATCTGGTCTTCAGGCACAGCGACTGGCATGAACTTGACAAAGGAACTATCACCCTGGAGACGGCGATTGCCAATGCGGTCAGGAGGAGTTCACGCGATCCGGGGCAGATAGAGGCCCTTTACAGGGGCACACCTGCCTCACTTGTTCCCAAACCCGAGATAATTGAAACGATTCATGATCTTGCTTCCCGGGGTTTCCCCCTGTATGTGCTTTCCAATATGCAAAGGCATGCATGGGAATACCTGTCAACCCGCTACAGTTTCTGGACTGTGTTCAAAGGCATCGTTGTTTCCTGCCAGATCAATCTGATCAAGCCGGACCCGGAGATATTCCGATATATTATCGGCAGGTACGCCCTTGCGCCGGCAGATACCCTTTTTCTTGACGATATGATGGAAAATATCAACGCAGCAAGTGCCTTTGGCCTGAATACCATTCACGTGGTGAATACCGATGATTATATAACCAGGCTATACAATGTGATCGGGGTCGAACGGCATTAGTCAATGGTTATTGGTCAGTGGTCAATAGTTAATGGTCATTAGTCAAATGACGAATGACGAATGACTACTGACTAGTAACCAGCTTATTCAACCCTTCCGAACAGGTCATTTTCAAGAAGGCGCCACCGCGGCTGTCCATTGCCAGTTGCGAAAACGGGCTTTCCTCGATGTTGATATCGATGATGCAACCGCCATTCTGAGAGACGATGGTAGCGATATGATTGGGCAGCGTAGTTGCCCCCGAGGTGCCGGCGATGATCAGTAAATCGGTTGCTGCGGCAATACCCATGGCACTTTCAAATCTGAAATAATGTTCATCGTAGCATTCATCAAACCAGAGCACGTGCGGACGGGTACGTTTACCGCAATCAGGACAGGACAAGTGTTGTTTGTCTGATGCTGAAAGGGACTGGTTCTTTTTTCTGGGGAATAACCCCTGCGGCAGGGGATATAGTTTCATCCGGCATTCATCACTGCAACGCATAAACCGGATGTTGCCGTGAATCTGGAATGTCCTTTTTTCAGAATTTCCGGCACGCAGGTGCAGGTTATCAACATTCTGGGTAATTAGGCTAAAGCGGTCACCCAGTTGCTTTTCCATTGCAACCAGTGCCCGATGCCCGGCGTTTGGTTCGGCATTGCTGC
>MGXK01000061.1:1092-3879 GCA_001802375.1 Gammaproteobacteria bacterium RBG_16_51_14 | reverse complement strand
GACGGTACAGATACCATTTCCATACTTCATCCGGTTGCCGGCGGTACATGGCGTAGGTCGCCATTTCCTGCGGATGATAATCCCTGGAACCGACGGTCCAGTAACCTTCAGGCCCGCGGAAGGTCGGTATACCGCTTTCTGCCGAGATACCGGCACCGGTCAATACGGTAATGTGTTTTGACGGGTCGGACAGGATGTGACGGATATCAGGTGTCATGGCATCAGACAGGAATCCGCTGCATGTTTCTGTATTGCCGGTAAAGGATGTATCCACCCCAGGCAAAGGCGCAAATCATCAGCAGGGTTCCCGTAATATCAGCCATGTTGGCGTAGGCGCCGGCATTTTCAAGCTGATCCAGCCAAACCAGTATATTGTTCCAGTCATGATACCCCGGGGCATCCCTGCCCGTGTGTCCGCCAAGTAATATCAGTTGTTGCTCCCGTGCATCGTTTATATAGGGGGCACAATCCATTAGGCTTTGTCCCAGCCACCACAAACCAATGGAAGCGGCAAAATTATTCCGTTCCTTCAGTATCAATGTCAGTATCACGATGACAGGCATCAACAGCTGTCCAAGCGTGCCGCCAAGAATAGTGATAAACCAGCCAAACGGCCTGAACAGGATGTGGCCGGCCTCGTGGAAAACAAGATTGACGTTGTGCATGAAGGATTCACCAATCTCGTTGCTGGTGAAATCCATCAGGATGAACTGCCATCCCCAGAACAGGAAGATTACATAAACGAGGGTACGGCCGTAAAAATAAACGGGATTGGTCTTCGGTTCTACAAAGAAAAGACCCGCCAGAATCGTTTGTATCAGATCGGGATCATCTGTAGCGGATAGTATTGATTTACCTGACTCACTTGGTGCGGTTGAAAACTGTTTTTTCATCCATTTTGAAAATACAAGACCGCAGGCCGGGCAGATATCCGGGACAGAGGTATCTTCCTGGCTGCGTTCGTACCTGCATTTCGGACAGGTGGTAAACACGGGAATATTCAGTCAGGCCGCTCAGTACCGCAACTCCAGCAGGCACTGAACTGACCTTCCATTTTCTCGCCACAGCCGCATTGCCAGCACGCATCCAGGGGTGGATGATCGTTTATAACCTCATGGACGATCTCCATTGCGCAGCGGTAATCCTCATCATGGCTTATCCATACTTCAGGCCAGCATTCATTGAGTGGTAATTCACCCATGCCTCCGGATAAATATTGATTTCTGGTCACACATTCAATGCCGCTGGTTTCCAGCAGGCTTTGCACATGGGCTGTCATGATGCCCTGCTCCGAACTGTACACCTTTTTCATGTCAGTTCAGGAACCGGAGGACCAGGCTGATGATGGCGATGACTGTCGCCAGTATTGCGATGGCCATCACAACATTGAGCTGCCCTAGCGTTTTTTTCAGTGAATCGGCAAGGGAGGCATTCTGTCGTGCCAGTTCCTCAATGAGTTTAATCTGTTCCACATTGGAATTGTCAGTGGCATCCAGGCGCTGCTGTATGCGGTTGATTTCCTGTTGCAGCCCGTCCAGGGTCTCCGGCACAACCTCATTCTTGCTTTCTTGCCCGGCCCCCCTGTTTTTGATGAGGCTGATCAATTTGCTTGCCCCCTGGATAATTACGGGTGCGGTATTCAGGATGGTATTGATTGCAGCCAGGTTCATTTTCATTTTTCTGGCCGCGCAAAAGAAAAATCCATCGTCATTGGTATTGCCCAGGTAGCATTCAGTATTTGATCATTTATTATGGGGTCTTGAATATACCCGTCTGTACAGGCTTGAATTTGGTGCGCCTGTCCATATAGTAATCAGCCTGTTTTGAATGGAATTTTAGCAATAATAACCGGTCAATAGGTAACGTAATAATAATGAGCGCATATCCATGTCTGTAATTTCACAAATAAGGCAACTGCAGGACTATATCAGTCAGCAGATTATTGGCCAGAAGGTTCTGGTCAATCGACTCCTGATCGCCCTGCTGGCGGATGGTCACCTGCTGGTGGAGGGGGCACCCGGGCTGGCCAAGACACGGGCAATCAAGGTTTTGGGTGAAGGAATACAAGGGGATTTTCACCGGATCCAGTTTACGCCTGATCTCCTGCCTGCTGACCTGACCGGCACTGAAGTTTACCGGCCCCAGGACGGGTCATTTGTCTTTCAGCAGGGGCCCTTGTTCCACAACCTGATCCTGGCGGATGAGATAAACCGGGCGCCCGCCAAGGTCCAGTCGGCACTGCTGGAGGCGATGGGGGAACGGCAGATAACCGTCGGCCGGAAGACCTACACATTACCAAGGCTGTTTCTGGTCATGGCGACACAAAATCCGATTGAACATGAAGGCACCTATCCCCTCCCCGAGGCACAACTGGATCGTTTCCTCATGCATGTCAGCATCACCTACCCCGTCAATAATGAGGAACAGGAGATCCTTGCCCTGGCGCGCGACGAAGCTCGCCGGCAATACCACAACTCAACAGCAATCACCCCCCTCAGCCAGGAGACATTGTTTACTGCACGCCAGGAAATCCTCGATGTATATATGGCCGGGAATATCGAACAATATCTCCTGCAACTGGTGCTCGCGACCCGCAAGCCTTCCGCCTACGGGGATGATCTGGCCAAGTGGGTACAGTATGGAGGGAGTCCGCGTGCGACCATTACCCTGGATCGGTGTGCCAGGGCGCATGCCTGGCTGGCTGGGCGCGATTTCGTTGGACCAGAGGATGTACAGGCGCTTGCCCCTGACGTCCTGCGGCATCGGCTGATACTGAATTATGAGGCC
>MGXK01000061.1:0-1079 GCA_001802375.1 Gammaproteobacteria bacterium RBG_16_51_14 | reverse complement strand
GAGGCCGAGGCGGAAGGCGTGACGCCGGACAAGGTCGTGTCCGAATTGATCCTCCGCATCGCCGTGCCCTGACACCATGATGGCTGCTGTTGCCGCAGTGACCTGCAATGATGCCGTCCGGGTGACTGTGCCGGCCCTGGTGAAGTTAAGTCAGGCCGGGGCGAATCTGCCACTGAAGACAAAACAGATCCGGTCGCGTCAGGGCGGTGATTATCAGTCACCGTTCAAGGGCAGGGGCATGGAATATGATGAATCGCGGCTTTATCAACCCGGGGATGATATCCGTAATCTTGACTGGCGCGTCACGGCACGCAGCGGCAAACCCTATACAAAACTATTCCGGGAAGAGCGCGAACGACCTGTTTTTGTATGGGTGGATTATCGCGCCCCCATGTTCTTTGCGACCAGGGGAAAATATAAATCGGTCATCGCAGCCCATCTGGCCGGCATCCTGGCATGGAGTGCGATCAACCATGGTGATCGTATCGGCGGCATTGTTTTTTCCGAACAGGATCACCATGAGATCAAACCGGTCCGCGGTAAATCCGGGGTACTGCATTTAATCAAATGCCTTGCCGATCACCCGGCCTGGGACAAGCCCCCGGCATCTGTTGGCAACAGCCAGGCGGGTGCCCGGGCGCTCCTGATGCTGCGCCGGGTTGTGCGGCCGGGCAGCCTGATCTTTCTGCTCAGTGATTACCGCCATCTGGATGAAACCGCACGTTCCCAGCTGGTTCGATTAAGCCGGCACAATGATGTCGTCATGATATTTATCCATGATCCGCTGGAGGCGGCATTGCCGCCATCCGGGCGTTATCGAATGAGTAACGGTCAAAGGGAAGTGGTGATTGATACCTATGAACGTCAGTTCGTTGCTGATTACAGCAACCGGTTTGCTGAACACAGGGAGGCGCTGGAAAAACTGGCGAGGACTCATCAGATCAACCTGCTTATGTGTGCCACGACCGATGACCCCTACCAGGTCCTGTATCAGGGCTTGTGTTCCAGGTAACCATGACAACGGATCCATTACAATTACCACTTCGCGATATCCATCTGCCCGGTCCGGTATCGTGGTG
>MGXK01000060.1:27008-27123 GCA_001802375.1 Gammaproteobacteria bacterium RBG_16_51_14 | reverse complement strand
ATAATGGTAACGGGCATACACAGACTGGTTTCGATTGGCGTTGATGATCACCGGGCCGACCTGCCCCCTGAATGCCTCAAGGACGTATTCAATCATCGGTTTGTGGGCCACCTCG
>MGXK01000060.1:25932-26984 GCA_001802375.1 Gammaproteobacteria bacterium RBG_16_51_14 | reverse complement strand
CGCCAGGATTACCCCTGTAACATTCTGTTTATTATAAGAAATGGTTTGCATGATCATTGTCATGTTGAACTACGGATGATGATTGATCAAGCGTGCTACGATCCCTGTAGGGCAAACCAGATAGTGAACAGGGGGCTGACATGAATGAAGACAACTTTAACATGGCAATACGCAGATTCCTGAAGGAAGTGGGGATCACCTCGCAGCGGGCGATCGAGAAGGCCGTGGGGGAGGCCATTTCTGCGGGCCGGTTGCAAGGCAATGAAACACTCCGGGCCAGGATGACACTGACCGTCAATGAGGTAAATCTGACGGAAGTAATTGATGGAGAGATCTCACTCGACTGAATAGAACCTATCTCAAAATTGCTGTGCTTGCCAATACGGCGTTAAAAACGGGCTCAAAATGCTCATTTACTCCCGTGTAAACTGCGCTTTCTCGCCCATTTTTGCCTTGTCTTGCCAGCGCTCGCTAATCTTGAGATAGGTTCTAGTAACCGCTATGCGGATGTAACATTGGCGATAAAGAGTTTGGGTGGCAGCTCCACATCAAACTCAATGTTTTCCGCCCCGGTGTAGACCAGGAAATGTTTTCCCTTGACACGGGAAAGCAGGGTCACGCCGGTATCCCTTGCCACCTTCAGTCCCATCCCGGTTATGCCGGAACGGTATATGAGTACCGGGATACCCATCTGGGCCACCTTGATCACCATCTCCGATGTCAGGCGACCGGTGGTATAGAACAGCATTTCTCCACCGGAAATATCTTCGAGCCACATCCTGCCGGCGATGGTATCGACCGCATTATGCCGTCCGACGTCTTCAACAAAGATGACTATTTCTTCATTCCGGCAGAGGGCGCAGCCATGCACGGCCCCGGCATTCTTGTAAACATCATTGTACTGACCCATATTTTGTAACAGGTTATAAATGACCGATTGTCTCAATCGGAATGGTTTGATTTCGATATCCGCCAGCTGTTCCATGATACCGCCAAAAACGGTTCCCTGGCCGCAACCGGTCGTTACGATGCGCGGGCCGAGCCTGTCTTTC
>MGXK01000060.1:25805-25896 GCA_001802375.1 Gammaproteobacteria bacterium RBG_16_51_14 | reverse complement strand
GCTGCAACGTCCCAGTCCACATGGACTGACCTGATTTCATTGATATCCGTGATCAGACCCTGATTCCTGAGATAACCCAGGGTCAGGAGCT
>MGXK01000060.1:21962-25763 GCA_001802375.1 Gammaproteobacteria bacterium RBG_16_51_14 | reverse complement strand
TGTCGATATACAGGGTTAAAGGGCGCTCTTCAGCAATGTGTAGCGCCCGCGTATTCCGGTATTCGTCGATGGCGGTAACCGCCTGGGTCGGCACCAGCCCGGACCGGGTCATTTCCGGGCGGTAGGATGATGTGGTCACTTTACCCTCCGGTCACATTCATATGACGGAGGATAACCGGCTTTGCAGAGAGATCGAATTCGTGTCCTTCGGGTTTGATGGACATGGCATCACGTATCGCCTGTTTCAGTCTTTCCATGTCACCGGGATGACTGCGGATCACATGGCGCAGGTCGACCGAATGTTCATGACCGAGGAATAACAGCAGACGCCCATCGCAGGTCAAACGTACGCGATTACAACTGCCGCAGAAATTATGACTGTGTGGTGATATGAAACCGACACGGGTCCCGGTTTCGCCGATACGAAAGTATTTTGACGGGCCGCCTGTCGTTTCTGTCGTGGGGAGCAGGGTATAGGCCCGTTCGAGTTCAGCCCGGACCTGATCACTGGAATAATAGGTTTCATTGGGATTGTGATCGTCATTGAGACCCAGCGGCATTTCTTCTATAAAGCTGATATCCATAGCACGCTCACCGGCAAAGCGGACCAGGTTGATGATTTCATCATGATTGCGGTTTTTTATGATCACCGAGTTGATCTTGATGCGCTCAAAACCGGCATCGAGGGCGGCATCGATCCCGGCGAGGACCTTATGCAACTCGCCAAACCGCGTTATACGGCGGAATTTTTCCGGATCCAGTGAATCGAGACTGATATTGATTCGTTTGACACCGGCCGCCTTCAGGTCTTTGGCAAGTAACGGCAGTTGTGAGCCATTGGTGGTGGTTACCAGTTCTCTCAGACCCGGAAGTGCACCAATACTGTAAAACAGACTGACTACATTGCGGCGGATCAGCGGTTCACCACCGGTGATCCGGATCTTATCGACGCCAAGTTCGGTAAAGGCACGGGCGATGGTTGCCATCTCTTCCAGGGTCAACAACTGGGCGCGGGGGACGAATGTCATTTCCTCGCACATGCAATAGATACAGCGGAAATCACAACGATCCGTGACGGAAATTCTGACGTAATTCACCCTCCTGCCGAATCTGTCGATCAATTTGCCCGGTCTGTTTAATTGCTGGTTTGCCATTATCGTTTCCGACGGTCCGCCATGGGTTGGTTTGCAGGTATCATATAGATTAATTCTAATGGGTACCGGTTATCCCGGTCAAAGCAGGAAAGACCTCAAAAAAATCTGGATAGTCATTTTCGGTTTTTACATTCAGTAGACGTGGCATGAATTATCATGTTGTTCATGTAACGATATGAATTGTATATATAATTATTTGTATCAGCACCTGTTTTCTGCTTTCGGTTACTTGACTTGTCAATCATGTTCCGACATCCTCTTTGACAAAAAAAAACGAACGATTACACGAAATATACTGGACTATCCTGTATGTGGTTACCGTCATACCTGATAAAAATCATCTTTACATAGTCATGTTTTCTACATTTCCGGGGGGTAAATAGAATGGCTGGCCTGCTGTCCAAAGAGCGCATTATTGCCGGCCCCGGGTTTAATCGCTGGCTGGTGCCACCGGCCGCCCTGGCAATCCATCTCTCCATCGGCATGGCCTATGGTTTCAGTGTGTTCTGGCTGCCGTTGAGCCGGGCGATCGGCATCGACGAACCTGTCGCCTGCCCGGAAGATATGAGGTTTCTGGCCAGCCTGCTGGCGACGGATTGCGACTGGAAGATCAGCAGACTTGGCTGGATGTACACCCTGTTTTTTGTATTCATTGGATCGTCGGCAGCTGTTTTTGGGGGCTGGCTCGAACGTGAGGGACCCCGCAAGGCCGGGGTGGCTGCGGCGTTCTGCTGGGGCGGTGGTTTTATGCTGTCGGCCCTCGGTGTCTATCTGCATCAGATCTGGTTGCTCTGGCTTGGCTCCGGGATTATCGGTGGTTGTGGTCTCGGACTTGGTTATATTTCCCCCGTCTCGACCTTGATCAAGTGGTTTCCGGACCGGCGCGGGATGGCAACCGGCATGGCGATTATGGGATTCGGCGGCGGGGCAATGATTGGCAGCCCGCTGGCCGACAAGCTGATGCGGTTTTATGCCACTGCGGATTCAGTCGGCGTCATGGAGACATTTATCACGATGGGTGTGATCTATTTCCTCGCCATGCTGTGTGGTGCGTTCGGCTATCGCATACCTCCCGATGGCTGGCTGCCGGAAGGCTGGAAGCACAAATCACATATCAGCAAGACCATGATCACCACCCGCCACGTGCATCTCAATAAGGCGCACAAGACACCGCAGTTCTGGTTGCTGTGGGGTGTATTGATGCTGAACGTCAGCGCCGGGATCGGTGTGATTGGTATGGCTTCCCCGATGTTGCAGGAGGTCTTTGGCGGCAAGTTGATCGATGTGCCAGGTAGTCTGGGTCAATTGAATGATGCGCAACGTACCGCCGTGGCTACGGTAGCCGCCGGATTTGCGGGTTTATTGAGTCTGTTCAACATCCTTGGCCGTATCTTCTGGGCCTCGCTGTCCGATTATATCGGCCGGAAGATGTCGTATTGTACTTTTTTTGGCCTGGGGATCATTCTGTATGCCACGGCCCCGTTTGCCGGCAGTATCGGCAACGTTGCCCTTTACGTCGGTATTTTCTGTTTTATTCTCACGATGTATGGAGGGGGATTCGCGACCATCCCGGCCTATCTGGCCGACATGTTTGGTACACGTTTTGTCGGCGCCATTCATGGCCGCCTGCTGACAGCCTGGTCGACGGCCGGCATACTGGGACCGGTACTGGTCAACTATATCCGTGAATTCCAGATCGAAAGTGGCGTACCAAAGGCCCAGGCCTATAACACCACCCTGTATATTCTTGCCGGTTTACTGGTGTTCGGTTTCCTCTGCAACCTGGCGGTACGGCCAGTAAAGGAAAAGTACTATATGACCGAGGAAGAACTGGAGAAGGAGCGCCAGCTCGCACATGAGATTAGCCGGGTCAAAATATCCCGTGATGCACCCCCCCCTGCCTGGCATCCCGATCCGTCAAGCTGGACCCTGGTTTCCGCCAGCTGGGTACTGATTGGTATCCCTTTATCATGGGGGATCTGGCAGACCCTCAAGAGTGCCGCCAAGTTGTTCGCCTGAATGAACATAAACCGGGTAAACGTAAACCCGGCCGTGATTACCAGTCCTTGTAAGGGTGTTTGACCAGGCAGACATTGTAGTAGCGTGGGTCCCTGGATACTTCATCGCCAAGCCAGTCAGGCCTGGTAAAAATCTCGTCGGTTGAGGTCAGCTCTATTTCAGCAACGACCAGTCCTTCATTCTCTCCGGAAAAAACATCGATCTCCCATACATGTTCGCCATGGCTGACCAGATAGCGGGTCTTTTCAATCAGTGGTTTGGTGCACAATGATTGCAGGATGGTTTCTGCCTCCTGGCGGGGAATGGGAAATTCAAATTCACTGCGCTGTATGCCGAGCCTTTTGCCCTTGATATTCAGGTTTGCCTGATCCCCTTCCAGCCTTACCCGGATTGAACAGGCATCATTACCGCCAAGGTAACCCTGTATATAGCGTTTGCCGGCCGAAGCCTGCGCGCGCCAGTGGTCATCAGCGACCAGAAATTTTCGTTCAATTTCAGTGCCCATGCCTGTATCGTATCCTGTCTGTCATCAAGTTTTCATTGAATCTCCGGCCTGTCATTTACGCGCGCTCCAAAGCCTGCTTTTTTCATCCGCTGATACCACCCGGTCATATCAGGCTTGCTGTGG
>MGXK01000060.1:21303-21814 GCA_001802375.1 Gammaproteobacteria bacterium RBG_16_51_14 | reverse complement strand
GGCACCGTCAGGCATAACCATCGCCAGCCAGACGACGTTGATGCGGTTGAAGACGACACCCGCAACGACGAGCGTTGACGTAACGAACAGGATACGCGCATTCCGCCTCAACCTGGAACTTGTCAGGATGCCGGCCGGAACCACGACGCCAAGGACCATTTCCACCAGAAATAGATGGGACTTGTCGCTATTCAACACACCCATGAGCTGGCCCCGAAGCGTCATGTCAACGATCCGGAACACCAGGTAGATCCAAAGCGCAAATGCAAGAAACCTTCCCATACCCGCAAGCACCTCACTCTCGTCCGCCAGTTTGAAAACCCTGGCGCTAAGGATCACCTCGAAGGACACGATCGCAAAGCCTACCGCAACCGCACTCAGGAAGAAATTGATCGGCAATGCCGGTGTCCACCACAACCCGTCCAGCTTGTCCGGCATCAACAACAAGACTGCACCCAGCGAAGACTGGTGCATCGTGGAGAAGACGACACCGGCAATGATCAGGAGCACC
>MGXK01000060.1:16810-21288 GCA_001802375.1 Gammaproteobacteria bacterium RBG_16_51_14 | reverse complement strand
GTCGGTATGTGCCTATCAAGAACCACTGCTAGAAAGCCAAAGAAAATGAACGTCGCAATCGCCCATGTCCACGAGTGAGCCATTACACCCACGAAGAAAGAAAGTGCGACTGCAGAGAAAGCGGGTGTAAGCCTTCTCCATACAGCCTGGAGCCTTGCCCATTCGAATCTTTCAAGGACCGCCGGCATGAACTCAAGCGCCAGCACCGTCATGTAGAGCATGACGCACCATGCCACCTCGAACATTACTGAATGTTCCGGCCACAGAATGATCGGATGCCAGATGTGTAATGGCTGACCCAGATCGATCATGAGGGCAATCGCGACGAAGATATAGCCAAGCAGACCCGTAAGGACGGCCGGGCGAACAAATGCTTGATACTTCGCATCGCCGAAGATGAAAACAAGGGCGGCGACGGTAAAGCTCACGGCGGCGAGCGCCACACCGGCATAGATATCAACGGCGACCCACAGGCCCCAGGGGTATTGATCGCTCAGATTGGTGACTGCGCCCAGACCCATGACATACCGATAAATAACCGCGATGCCCCCCGCTGCCATGAGGGTCAGGAGTATCATCGTCCCCGGTGTCATGACCCTGAATTTCAATGGTTCATGTATCATGCGTTGTCGCCCTTTCAGTATCGACTTCTTTCACTTCGGTTCTTCTTTGTAACATCCAGTAGACACCGCCGAGTACTGCCCCCACCCCGAGCACAGCCGGAGGAACGCCACCAAGTGCGACATTCGTGTACGCCGGATAGGGTCGCACCCCCAGGTCTGTCCTGAAACCCAAGTGGTCGAACGGCACGTTTGCGAGATACAGCCAGCTGGTGCCGCCTACCTCTTTTTCTCCGTAGATGTGATCGAGATACTGCCGGAGGTCTGGTTTGCCCTTCTGCGCCTCTATGCGGCGGTGCCCTTCAGCAATCAGTTCTTCGCGCTCGCCGACGATAATAGCCCCTGTCGGACAGACCTTTACGCAAGCCGGGATCCGCTGGCTCTTGTTGAAACGATCCCGCGCATCTCCTTCAAGGGTGATGCCGTTCACAGCCGCCTCTACCTGCTCTTTCTCAAGACGGTCGATGCAAAAAGTACACTTCCGGATCTTTGGAACGCGTTTGTCCCACTCAAACTTCGGGACAGAAAACGGACAGGCCAGCATACAGTAACGGCATCCCATGCACTTCTCTGCATCGTAGACAATAGCACCTGCGTTATTGCGGTCGCCCTCTATCGTTTTCAAGGCTGCCACGGGACAAGCTGATACGCAGGCAGGATCGAGACAGTGCATACACTGGCGCTTTACGAAGACCGCCCGCGCCTGTGCCCCCGTATAATCAGGAATCTCGTGAAAAGTGATCCGTGTATAGGTTTTTGAGGAAAGGGCTTCTGGATTCTCACAATCACCACCTGCCCCGTTGAATCTGGTTTGCTCCGGTGGCATTTCGTTCCATGCCTTGCAGGCCACCTGACAGGCACGGCAACCTATACACAATGTTGTATCAAAAAGGCAGGCTGTGCTCATCTGTTTCCTCTTTGCCCCCTATAAGGCAAGTTCGGGGTGTTTGTTTACGTCCAGCTTCTCGATGTTCACCATAAAGACCTTTGTTTCCGGAATCATGGTGTTGGCATCACCGACGTTTGGCGTCAGGAGGTTGGCGCTGTCGCCGCCACTGCCGTTGTGTGGCATAAGCCACCCAAAGCACCAGGGCAGGCCCACCTGCTGGATCTCCCTGCCGTCGACGAGAAGGGTTTTCAGGCGCGAGGTCGGCAAGGCGAATGCAGTGATCGCACCCCGTCTGCTGATGACCCGCACCTGGTCTCCAGGCTCAATTCCCTTCACATGGGCCAGATCTGTTCCCATCTCAACGTAGATCTGTGGCTGTAATTCAAGCAGCCACGGCGTATGTCTGGTCATGACACCCGTTTGCCAGTGCTCGGCGAGGCGGAAAGTCGTACAGACATAAGGGAATTCCCTGCTTCCGGGTTCCGCGTGAGCATCGGCTTCGCCCTGCCATCTCTTCACTGCCGGGCTGAGCATGCGCCCGTTGAATGGATTCGCCAGGAGTGGTGATTCCAGCGGCTCATAGTGCTCAGGTAACGGACCATCCTCCAGTTCCATGGCAAATAAACGCCCTATCCCCTCGGGTTTCATGATGAATGGGTAACGCGCCTGTTCCGGGTTTGCATTCAACGGTGGCCAACCGCCATCAGGTATATCCCCGATCCACTCACCGTGTTCCCAACGAATGACCGGGTTTTTCCCGTTATAGGGCTGTCCATCCCGATCGACGGACGCACGATTGTAAAGGATGCGCCGATTTGCCGGCCACGACCAGGACCACTGGGAATGCAAACCAATGCCGCTCGTTTCCCGGGTGCGTCGTGCGGCCAGGTTGCCCTGTTCCGGATAACTGCCGCAATACAACCAGTTGCCGGAAGAGGTGGTACCATCGTCCCGCAGGTAAGTAAAATCAGGCACCCGCTCTCCCTTTCTGAACTTCTTGCCTTGCTCCGGGTAATCCACGTCTCTCAGGAAATATCCATTCACATCCTTTGCCACAGCGTGCGGGTCAAATTCGTCGCCATCGAAATAATCCCACTTCAGATTGACGATTGGGTCCGGGAACGCTCCACCCTCTGTCATATAAAGCACTTTCAGTTCCCGGTAGATCATATTCATGATCCCGGCGTCAGGTTTTGCATCACCAGGCGCATCAGCTGACTTGTAACGCCACTGCATCCAGCGACCGGAATTGGTAATACTGCCTTCTTTCTCGATGGATGCGGCAGCCGGCAGCACAAAAACCTCCGTCTTGATGTCCGCCGGTTTTTGTCCCAGGTTCTTGTCCTGCCAAAACCAGCCGGTCTCATTCGGAAAAATGTTGACGTTGACCAGCCAGTCAAGCCTGGTGAGGGCTTGCCGGACCTTGTTCGCGTTGGTCCCGCTGCATGTCGGGTTTTGTCCCCACGCAAAGAAGCCCTTGATATTGCCCTTGAACATCTCGTCGAAGAGATACAACCAGGAGTAATCAACGCCATCATCCACCTTGGGCAGCCAGGCATAGGCAAAGTCGTTCTCGCCGGTTGCGGACGCTCCGAACATCGACTTAAGGAAACTGATCGAGTACTTCGGATAATTGTCCCACCAGTTGGCACTTTGCCTGCCCAGTCGTTTTGGTGTACACGCCTGATGGTAGGCGGTGAGTGTTTGCTGTGATGCCTTCGGGATCTTGAGATAGCCGGGAAGAATGTGGAACAGCAGTGCATGGTCCGTCGAGCCCTGCACGTTGGATTCGCCGCGCAATGCATTCACTCCGCCGCCGGCGCATCCCATATTGCCAAGAAGAAGCTGGATGATGGCCATCGTGCGGATATATTGTGTCCCGACAGTATGCTGGGTCCAGCCCATGGCATACAGGATGGTGCCCGCCTTGTCAGTAGCACCGGTTTTCGTGTATGCCTCATACACGCGTTTGAGGATGTCTACCGGCGTGCCCGTAACCGTCGAGACAGTCTTGAGATCATAGCGGGCGTAATGCGCCTTGATGAGTTGATACACGCATTGCGGGTGCCGGAGGCCCGGGTCCCTGATTGGCTCCCCGCCGGCATCAGACTGGTATTGCCAGCTTTCCTTGTCATACCTGTGATGCTTCTCATTGAACCCGCTGAATACACCTGCCGCCGGGTAGAAGGCATAATCGCCGTCGATGAGAAACGAGGCGTTGGTATAGTTAATCACGTAATCCCTGTGGATAAGGTCCTTATCGAGGATGTACTTGATCATGCCGCCCAGAAAGGCAATGTCAGTACCTGCCCGCAAGGGCGCGTAGATATCCGCCATGGCCGAACTATGTGTATAACGCGGGTCGACACTGATTACCGTAGCACCGTTCTGTCTGGCCTTGTTTACCCACCACATCGAGACCGGGTGGCACTCTGCCGGGTTGCTCCCCATGATGAGGATGCAATCACTGTTGCCGATATCGATCCAATGGTTGCTCATCGCCCCCCGTCCGAAGGTAGCGTCCAGGCTGGCGACCGTGGATGAATGGCAGATCCGGGCCTGGTGCTCCATGTAAACCAGTCCCAATGCGCGCAGGAGCTTCTGATATAGCCAGCATTCCTCGTTGTCGAGTGCTGCACTTCCTACCGAGGCAATCGCCGTCATGCGGTTGACGATCTCTCCTTTGCTGTTTTTTACGACAAAGCCGGCATCACGTGTGGACTTGATCCGCCTGGCTATCTCCCTGGCTGCCCAGCTCCAGTCCTTTTCCTCGAACTGCGTCGCACCGGGGGCCCGGTATAACACCTTGCGCAACCGGTTCTCATTATTCGCCAGCTGGTAAATCGATGCGCCTTTCGGGCACAGCCTGCCTTCGTTGATGGGATG
Organism: Gammaproteobacteria bacterium RBG_16_51_14; assembly: GCA_001802375.1. Taxonomy (GTDB): domain Bacteria; phylum Pseudomonadota; class Gammaproteobacteria; order Eutrophobiales; family Eutrophobiaceae; genus RBG-16-51-14. Next base: position 16,893 of record MGXK01000060.1, on the reverse strand, counting down.
ATCAGGATCGCCCTCGACGTTGACGATCATGTCTTTACCGTTCCTGTTTTCCGATGTCACGAGCAATCCGCAACCCACGGCAC
>MGXK01000060.1:16461-16745 GCA_001802375.1 Gammaproteobacteria bacterium RBG_16_51_14 | reverse complement strand
ACAGTCGGACCCGGATCGAGTCCCAATAGCCCGACTCCCGCCGCCACACCACTTGTGGCGAGAAATTTTCGCCGTGTTACCTTCAAAATGCTCCTTTAAATACGATGATTTGCGCCGCCATGCGGGCATCCGGCATGCAAGGGACATTATCGATATAAAGTGTAGATGATGTGCCGGTGCTTTGCTGGAAACTCCGTCATGCCCAGGCCCGCTGCCGGAGCGCGCTGTGTATCCGCGTGAGGCCACCCCACGATATAAAGGGGTATTTTATGAACGAAGCTGAA
>MGXK01000060.1:1808-16254 GCA_001802375.1 Gammaproteobacteria bacterium RBG_16_51_14 | reverse complement strand
ATAGGGATATAAGGTGGTAGAAAACGTCGGGAACTGGTTTTCGAGACAAAGCCGAAGCGGGAAACCAGTCGACTAATGTGCCACCTGAAAGGCGGACTTTTTTTACTGGATACCGGGACATACCCTCAGGGCACAAGAGCCCGGTATGACAAATAGTTTGCATATGTACACCAATTTGGAACACGTATTTAGAATACGTAATGTTAAATTTCATCATTATCGCGGATGCGTACTCGGAGGGTGCCGTGTCCGGTATGGGCACCAGAATCTTGCATGATATATTCTGCTGATCGACATACTGCCGCCAGGAATCTTTTTTCAAAAAATATTCTTTCAATTTAGGTCCCCATGTCTGCGATACTAATGGTTCTTTCAGAATGCGACATGTCGACAAGCAAAATGCCCCCGAAATTTCCGGAAATCCTTAAATCCCTCGGTAACCGGCGCATGGGGGTCATGCTGATGCTCGGTTTTGCTTCCGGATTACCGTTGGCCCTGACCGGGGGTACTTTACAGGCATGGCTGGCGACGGCATCGATCGATATAAAAACCATCGCGATCTTTTCACTGGTTGGTTTGCCATACACATTGAAGTTTATATGGGCGCCGATCATGGACCGGTTTGTACCACCTTGCTTTGGTCGCCGGCGTGGCTGGATCCTGATTACACAGGGATTGTTGATCGGTCTGGTAATAACAATGGCCTATTCACCCCCGGAACAGGCCATTTTGTTTGTCGGGACATTGGCTGTGATGATCGCATTCTGTTCTGCATCACAGGACATCGCAATTGATGCCTATCGGGCAGATCTCCTGCAACCGGAAGAACGTGGATTTGGCGCTGCCCTTTCCGTCGCAGGTTACCGCATAGCAATGTTGGTTTCAGGAGGACTGGCTCTTATCGTCGCCGACCAGCTGGGCTGGGAGTTTACTTATACGCTGATGGCGATATTGTTGCTGGCGGGTGTGGTTACTGCGGTTGCAGGACCTGAACCGGCCTGTCAGCCCGAAACCCCTGCAACATTGCAACAGGCGGTGATTCAACCATTCAGGGAATTCCTGGCACGCACCCGTTCCGTCTGGATAATCATCTTTATCATATTATATAAAGCAGGGGATGCCCTGGCGGGGACATTAACCACTGCCTTCCTGATTCGTGGACTGGATTTTTCCCTGACGGATGTGGGGATTATCAACAAATGGCTGGGACTGGCAGCGTTGTTACTGGGCGCAATGGCCGGTGGCACGATGATGGTGAGATTCGGGCTATATAAATGCCTGTTGTGGTTTGGTCTGTTACAGGCCCTGACCAATCTTGGATTTATGTTGCTTGCACTGGCGGGCAAGAACTATGCCGGGATGATGATCGTAATCGCCATGGAGAATCTGGCAGGAGGGATGGGAACGGCTGTATTCGTCGCCCTGTTGATCGCATTATGTGATCATCGTTATACCGCAACGCAATATGCATTACTGTCGGCGTTGTCCGCCATTGCCCGGGTGTTTGCCGGGCCGCCCTCCGGCGTGCTTGTCGAACTGTTGGGCTGGGCGCAGTTCTTTTTGATCACGTTTATTGCAGCCATCCCGGGCTTGCTACTGTTACTCTGGCTGCGTGAAACGATCGAGCACTATCATAATGACCAGGTCGCAATTTCCGGAAGTTGAATATTAATTTTTCCCTTTCTTGATGCCGATTCGACCACCTTGGTAGCGATAGCGGGTATGGGAACCATCGGTAAAACCCCGGTTATAACCTCTGTTGTAAACATCACCATAGCGGTCGAATCTGGATGAATATGGCTGATATCGAAAATCGTTCCGGTAATCAAATGGATAATAACCATAAACGTGTGTGCTCGGCAGGTGTTTATTGAAGTGATTGCCCTGATACTGGTAAGGGTTGCGATAGGTATAGGAATAATCGGACCAACGGACGGAAGGGCCGCTGTAATAATAACGAAGACCGGGATTGTAATTGTATCTCCAGCCGTTATCACCGTAATTATAGCCGTAGCCGGGACTGCTAAAGCGAATGGTAATATCTGCCTGGGCAGGGCAGGTAACCGTGATGGCAATGATCGCTGTTAACAGGAAGATAATATTGTGTCTGATTCGAACCATGATCAAGCTCCGGGCCGATTGCAATATATCGAGTTTGACACAGCAGGATCAAAATGGTTGCCGGGAAAAAATCCCGTACTGCGGGAGATCGAATCACCGGAAAAATGCGGTTTCGATTAATCCGGACGGTAAACCAACTGAAACATCCTAAATATCATCAGGCTGCAATATATCGACTACATCCGTAATCGAAATCAGCGATATCAGCCTGCCATCCTGCATGACCGGCAGATGCCGGATACGTCTTGTTGACATTATTGAAGTACAGTGTTCAATCGGGTCGTCGATATCGATGGTGATCACATCGCTCGTCATGATTTCATGTATTTTCACTGACCACGCCGGGATCTCCTGCGCGGCGACCTTTCTGACATAATCCCGTTCCGAGATGATGCCGACCAGTTGGTCATGTTCCACGACCGGCAAGGCACTGATCTTCTCAGTGGACATGATCTGGATGGCGGCCTGCACCGTGGCATCCGGAGAGATGGTTTGCAACGGTCTGGTCTTGCTGTCCACAATCTGTCTGACGGTTTTCATCGAGTCAACGATGTCCGTGATCGAAATCAGCGATATCAGCCTGCCGTCCTGCATGACCGGCAGATGCCGGATACGTCTTGATGTCATTATCGAGGCACAGTGGTCAATCGGGTCGTCGATATTGATGGTGATCACATCGCTCGTCATGATTTCATGTATTTTCACAGACCACGCCGGGATCTCCTGCGCGGCAACCTTTCTGACATAATCCCGTTCCGAGATGATGCCGACCAGTTGGTCATGCTCTACGACCGGCAAGGCACTGATCTTCTCACTGGACATGATCTGGACGGCAGCCTGCACCGTGGCATCCGGAGAGATGGTTTGCAGCGGTTTGGTCTTGCTGGCCACAATCTGTTTAACGGTTTTCATAAGCCCTGCATCATGATGAGGATAAAATCCGGTTCAGGCAGACAGCAAGCCTTTTTGCCTGTCCGGGAATACGTCAGGATTATCTGGCAAGATTATCAGTAATTGAATCATTGGCAAGATTGGTTACCGGGACATACCGGCATCCAGTTTTTCGACGCGGGCGCCACAGAGTTTTGAACCGGGCACTTTGCCGAAGGGATCCAGTTTTGCGCTGGTCAGGTGATTGGCAGGCGCCTCTGCCCAGCAGAAAGGGATAAAAACCATGCCTTCCGGAACCGTGTCATCATGGCGGACCCTGATCTCGATTGAACCACGGCGTGTGCTGATGCGTGCAAGTTCACCCGGTTTGATTCCCAGCCGTTCCATATCGTCACAACACAACATGGCAATGGCTTCCGGTTCCAGTGCATCCAGAACCTGGCTACGGCGAGTCATGGCACCTGTATGCCAATGTTCCAGCATCCTGCCGGTTGTCAGTATCATCGGATAATCATCATCCGGTGCTTCATTGTCCGGTGTGATGGAGACGGGCACGAGTTTGCCGCGACCATCTTCTGTTGGAAAGCCGGTACTGAAAACGATGTCCTGTCCCGGATCGTGATCTCCCTGACAGGGATAGGTGACAGCACCCTCATTGATCAATCGCTCCCAGGATATGTTTTCGATGGAAGGCATGCACCGGCGCATCTCCTCATAAACGTCCGCAGGCTTTTCATAATTCCAGTTTAACCCGAAACGACGGGCTATTTCCTGGACGATCCACCAGTCCGCACGTGCGTTGCCCGGTGCATCGATGGCCTTGCGCCCCATTTGGATCTGGCGATTTGTGTTGGTCACCGTGCCTTCTTTTTCCGGCCAGGCGGTTGCGGGCAGCACAACATCGGCGAAGGCCGCTGTCTCGGTGAGGAATATGTCCTGTATTACCAGATGTTCCAGCCTGGACAGGGCTGCACGAACATGATGTACATCGGGATCGGACATGGCCGGGTTTTCTCCCATGAAGTACATACCCTTGATGCTTCCATCCAGGGCGGCATCCATCATCTCAACCACCGTCAGTCCACGCTCAGGATCCAGGCTGGCACCCCAGAATTCCTCAAATCCGGCACGTTTATTATCATCCTCAACAAATTGATAATTCGGAAAAGCAAAGGGGATCAACCCGGCATCGGAGGCACCCTGCACATTGTTCTGGCCACGCAGGGGATGCAATCCTGTTCCCGTTCTGCCGATCTGCCCTGTTATCAAGGCCAGTGCAATCAGACAACGCGCATTATCCGTACCATGAACGGATTGCGATATTCCCATCCCCCAGAAGATAATCGAACGGTGAGCCGTTGCATATTTTCGGGCAACGGTACGCAATGTATGCGCATCAATTCCACAGATAGCCTCCATTTTTTCGGGCGCATAGTCCTGGATGTGCAACTTGAGGGCTTCAAAACCTTCTGTATGGGTTTCAATGTAACGCGTGTCGTATAACTTTTCCCGCACAATGGTATAAAGGAGTGCATTTAACAGGGCGACGTCAGTCCCCGGTTTGAATTGCAGATTGTGAGTTGCCTGTTTGCTCAAGGCGTTATTGCGGGGGTCCATGACGATCAGGGTGGTGCCAATCCGGCAGGCCTGGCGAATATAGGATGCAGCAACCGGATGATTTTCAACCGGATTGGCGCCAATGACGATGATCACATCCGCATCCAGGGCCGCCGTGAAAGGGGCCGATACCGCGGCCGATCCAATACACTCCAGCAGGGCCGCCACAGAGGCGGCATGACAGAGCCGGGTACAGTGGTCCACATGGTTGGTGCCAAACCCGGTGCGAACCAGTTTTTGAAACAGATAGGCCTCTTCATTCGTACACTTTGCCGATCCAAGACCGGCGAGGGCATGTTTGCCATCACGTTCCAGTATCTGTTTCAGTCCGCTGGCAGCCACATCCAGCGCCTCGTCCCAGCCGGCTTCACGAAAATGGGTAAGGGGATTGGCGGGGTCCACCTCAAGTTCAGCATGTTTTTGGGCATCATCAAGCCGGATCAGTGGCCTGGTGAGTCGATGCGGGTGTTTTACATAATCAAATCCAAATCGACCTTTAACGCAGAGGCGGTTTTCATTCGCCGGCCCGTTTTGCCCGTCGATATAAATAATCTCATTGTTTTTGACGTTATAGGTGATCTGGCAACCGACCCCGCAGTATGGGCAGACGCTGTCGATCTTGCGATCCGGCTTGATCATCATCACCTGTTCCTCATTCAGCACCGTTGACGGCATGAGGGCGCCGGTCGGGCAAACCTGAACACACTCACCACAGGCGACACAAGTACTGCTGCCCAGTGGGTCATTGAAATCAAAGATAATTCTCGATCTGGAATTGCGGCCGGCGATACCGATAACGTCATAACCCTGAATATCGCTGCAGGCACGAATGCACAGGTTACAAAGAATACAGGCATCACGATTGAATGTTATCGCCGCATGACTCCTGTCAGGAGGGGAAACATCCCGTTTCGGAAACCGGCTGGTTTTTATCCCTGTTTTTTCAGCCCAGTACCAGAACGATGAGTTCGGGTTATGTGCCTTTTCCCGAACTGGTTGATCGGTCAGTAGTAGTTCAATGACCAGTTCGCGTGCCTTGCTTGCACGTGCTGATTGCGTCAAAACCTTCATACCGGGCTGGGGCCGCAGGCAACAGGAAGATTCCAGCCCGATGCCCTCAATCTCCACCATGCAGGATCGGCAGTTGCCATCCGGTTTGTATCCCGGTGTTTCCTTATGGCACAGATGCGGGATTGCCTTGCCGATGCGTGTGGCGGCTTCCCAGATTGTTTCATAGGGTGAAGACACCACTTCCTCACCGTCAATGGTAAAATGGATATTGTCACGCCGGATTTCACTCATGATGCAGGTATCTCGTAATGAATCATGACTTGCAAACCGGCATGACTAGATCAGTTCCAGTTCGTCGCGGAAATATCGTAGTGCCGAACGGATTGGATGCGGAGCTGACATGCCCAGACCACAGATCGAGGCATCTTCCATCACCGTACACAGGTCATTGAGAAGCTCTTCATTCCATTGGGCCTGTTCCAGTAACCGGACGGCCTTCTCTGTCCCGACCCGGCAGGGCGTACATTGACCACAGGATTCATCCTTCAGGAAACGCATCAGGTTAAGCACCACATCCTGGATACGGTCTTTATCGGAAAAGACAATGATGGCGGCGGAACCGATGGAACAACCGTATTCTTCCAGCGTACCGAAATCCAGGGGAATATCGGCCAGTGACGCGGGCAGGATACCACCAGCCGATCCTCCCACGGTGTAGCCTTTAAACGCATGTCCTTCCTGCATTCCCCCGCAGTATTCCTGAATAAGCTGGTTCATGGTAATCCCGGCCGCTGCCAGCTTGACACCGGGTTGATTGATACGACCCGTGACCGAGAAAGAGCGCGGACATTGACGGCCGTTGCGGCCCTGGTTTCGGTACCATTCCGGACCTTTCTCTATGATGTCCCTTACCCAGTACAGCGTCTCGGCGTTATTGATGAGGGTTGGTATACCATACAGGCCGACAACCGTCGTCCGCGGGTCCTTGAGTCTGGGGTAGCCACGCCTGCCTTCTATGGATTCCAGCATGGCCGAACGTTCACCACAGATATAGGCCCCGGCTCCACGAATAGGATAGATACGACAGTGGTCAGTCAATCCTGCCTTATCCAGCCTGCCTATTTCGGCATTGAGAATTCGCCGGATATAGTGATATTCATCGCGCAGATAGATGTAGGTCTGATAGGCCTCACAGGTCCAGGCGGCAATCAGTATTCCCTCCAGCATGCGATGTGGATCCTGTTCCGCATAGTGGCGGTCCTTGAAGGTTCCCATCTCGCTTTCATCGAAATTCACCACCAGTACCTTGGGTTTTGGCAGCTTGTAGACGGATTGCCACTTGCGACCCGCTGCATAACCGGCGCCACCGAATCCACGGAGATCAGATTCCAGGATGGTATTGATGATGGTTTCTCTCTCATATTTCCCCGCATGGCAGGCCTTGAGCAACTCATAACCACCTGCTGCGACATACTCTTCCATGCTCTTGTAGGCAGGGATAACCGGGTCAAAATTCCGCGCCTGAATCACCTCGGCCAGTTTTTCTGCCGTAGCCACATCCACATGGCGCTTGTTGACGGATGCGACCGGTGCATGATCACAGCGTCCCATACAGGGAGACTTGATAACCAGGGCATCCTGGCCAAACTTCTGTTTGCAGTCTTTTATGAGTTGCCCGGCGCCAGCCATCTCGCAGCTCAGGCCATCACAGACCCGCACAACGGCGCCGGGTGGTGTTGCGTCGGTATCACCCACTACAATGAACTGGGAATAGAAGGTGGCCACCTCATATACCTGGGCCTGTGACAGGTTTACTTCCTGCGCCAGGGCGGCCAGATGTCGACTGGTCAAATGACCATATTCATCCTGGATATCATGTAAAAATCTGACCAGTCGGCGCCGTTCGCGTGGCCATGTCCCCAGGATTGCCTGAACCTCTTCCAGTGCAACGGGGTCGACTTTCCGGCCTTTTGTTTGATATCGCCCCTGGCGCAGGCCGGCGCCAGGATGTCGGCGTGACCCGGATTGTATCTCTGGTAGTTGCGGTTGCTTTGACATAGTTCTGCATTATCCTGCAATTACTGCAGCGCCTGTTCTTTCACACAGATCCTTCAGGAATTGATCACTATGCTATTCCCGGCTGCTTCTGTGGAGAGAACGAAGGATTAACTTACGTTGGATGCCATCTATCAGCGCATCTTTGCGTATATTTTTATAGTTTGATCAAGAAGCTGGTTCTTGCGAGTTATTTATTATTCTGTTTTCAATGGCGGTTATGTTGCATGAACAGATGACCCTGCGCAACACCGGATTTGTGAATTCGCTGTTTATGAAATTGATTCAATAGGCGGTCTGCGGCGGCAATGCAACGTGGAATAACCCTTCCCCGGCAATTCATTAATCAATCTCACGGACGACGCGAATGCCAATATGATCATAAATCGAATCGGATTTGAATTTATCGCGCTTGGCACTGCGTAAGGATTGCGGTGGACTACTGTAGGCTCCACCACGGACCAGACGGTAGGCGCAGTCACCCCCTTCCCAGACTTCACCCGAGCCGGGCGCACCGTCGTAATTTTCATGCCAGCAGTCATCTACCCATTCAGCTACATTGCCGGCGGTATCGTATACACCAAATTGATTAGGTTCAAAACTTCCTATCTTCGCAGGTTTTCGCGGATCCAGGCCGTCACCACAGCCGAAACAGTGTGCCCGCTTGGGTTCTTCATCATAGCCCCACCAGAAACTCGATTTTTTCCCGCCGGAGGCCATGTATTCCCATTCCGCCTCGGAAGGCAGACGGTATTTTTTGCCGGTCTGTTCTGACAGCCATTTGGTGTAGTAATAGGCGTCATCCCAGGTGACAAAAATGACCGGATGTATTTCGAGTTCAAGAAAAAGGTTGTCAGGGATCCGACGTCCGGAGGCAGTCGCAAATGCATTATATTCAGCAAAGGTGACCTCGTACTGGCTGACTGCGAATTTCCTGACTTTCACGGTATGCCGTGGGCGCTCTTCCGCATACCGGGATGACCCCGGACTGCCCATTTCGAACAAACCATCCGGGATGACGACCAGCATCGGTCCCTTGCCGCCTGATTTAAGCGGGTCCTGTATTGTGTTGCTACCGGTTGCCGGGACAGTTTCTGCAGTTGCGACCGATTCTGCCGGTGCCGGTTTTGCCGGTTTTGCTGCAACGGCGATCTCGGGTTTCTCCTCCTCTTCCACAACCGGTGCCTTTTCTGCGACGGGAAAGGGTTCTTCTGCCACCGGCATTTTTTCTTCCGCGGCGTCCTCTGTCACCGGTTCAGCTACTGAGGGTGAAGGCGCGGGTACGGTCTCCGATTTTTGTCCACTCATCATAATAAAGCCGGCGATGGCGATGGCGATAACAACAGCAGCCGCGATTCCGGCAATGAGACCGGTTTTGCCAGCGAATTTTCCTGCGACGGGGGGGGCATCTGCCGCTGGTGCGGGCATCGCTATTTCAGCCGTGATTTCATCGATGTCTGCAGGTACTTTTGCAGGCGGAGTTGCTGCTGTTACTTGGGCAGCCTCTTCTATTTCTACAACATTAACAACCACCGCCGTCGTGTTGTCCTGACGTGGCATGGCGGCCTCTTTTACCGCATTCATGAGGGCATCAGCGCATTCTTTTGGTGACTCTGACCATTCTGAGAACTGGATGATTTTTCCAGCACTGAGTGTATCGATACCATCACTGCAGATCAGGATTCTGTCCCCGGCCTGTAATTCAAGGGGACTTTCCGACACATCTACATCATTGATGTCCTCACCCGTAATCGCACTCATCAGCATATTCCGTGACAGGCCGGGTTCCGGATCCATGGGCGTCCCTTCAGCCGCCATCCTGTCCAGGAACCCGCCATAGCTGTTGTCTGCATTTTTCTTGATCAATTCCTTGTTACGAACGAGGTACAAGTGACTGTCTCCGACACTGGCCCACCACATTTTTCCGGCCTCCAGTATGGCAGCGACCATGGTGCAACCCATGCCTTGCAGGGCAGGGGTTTCGGTGACTGTTTCCTTGATGGAATTGTTTGCCTTGGCAACGGCTTGACTGAGGATACCGGGGATATCGTTCGTGGGGTAACTTGCTGACAGGTACTTGTTAAAGGCCTGAACCGCCATATTACTGGCAACGTTACCAGCGGCGTGTCCACCCATACCATCGGCGACAATAACGAGCGCACTGGGTTTGTCGTTTGCATCCGTCATATGGGTGATCAGGAAAGCATCTTCCTGGTACTCCCGTGCCCCGTCTATCTGCGAACCAGCTAGTTCAAAATGAAGTGCCATCAGATAAAATTCCCTTATCAGTGTGACAGGAAATAAATTGTAACCTATTGGATTATATAGGTATTATTAACGCAATCATCATTACCGGGAAACCCCGGAAACGGCATATTGGTCATTTTCAGTTATCCTACCAGTCCTTGTATTTTTTACAAAATTAATTATTGATTACGGTTGAAAAATGCCGTTGTTTATGGGTATCGCCGATCATCGTGTATTGTAGGAATAACATGGTCAACTGATTTTACAATAGTAATCACAGGGCTTGAAACAACTGCAGAACAAACTCTCGGAATTACTCCCCGATTGTATGGGGGCAGACCGTTGCCTGTTTTCAAAACGTCTCCATCATATCGGAAAACTACCACTGGATAAACAAAAGTGGGCCCTGGAGAAACTCACAGGCGCCATTGAAAATTCCGTGAAACGTAAGCTGGCAAGGCAGGCAAACAGACCTGTGGTCCGCTTTCCGGACGACCTCCCGATCTATGAACACCGTGAGGAAATCGCCGGTGCCATTGAGCACCATCAGGTGGTTATTGTCTGTGGTGAAACGGGGTCAGGAAAAACGACCCAGATCCCCAAGCTGTGCCTGGAGCTGGGCAGAGGGATCGATGGTCTGATAGGACACACCCAGCCAAGACGGATCGCTGCAAGAACGATTGCGAAGCGGATTGCCGATGAACTGGCAAGTCCGTTAGGACATTTTGTCGGGTACAAGATTCGTCATACCGATCAGACCGGGCGTGATACCTGTATAAAATTAATGACAGACGGTATTCTGCTGGCCGAATTGCAGAATGATCGGCAGCTCTGTGCCTACGATACATTACTCATTGATGAGGCGCACGAGCGAAGCCTGAATATTGATTTCATTCTCGGTTATATAAAACGTCTTCTGCCGGTGCGACCTGATCTCAAGGTCATCATCACTTCAGCAACCATCGATGTTGACCGTTTCTCCGGGCATTTTAATAATGCCCCTGTCATTGAAGTTTCAGGCAGGACCTGGCCGGTTGAGGTTCGCTACCGGCCTGTCAATGAGGATGGTGAGGATGGGGAAAGCGCCCGGGAAACGGCATTGCTTGAGGCAATCAATGAACTATCACGCACGCATCGGGGCGACATCCTGGTCTTTCTGGAAGGGGAAGGTGAAATCCACGAAATGGAAAAATTCCTGCGCAAACAGAAACTCCCTGATACCGATATTTTACCCTTGTATGCGCGACTCGGCAGCGCCGGACAAAACAGGATATTCCTGCCCCACAAACACAGGCATATCGTGCTGGCGACCAATGTCGCCGAGACCTCGCTGACGATACCCGGTATCCACAATGTCATCGATACGGGCGTTGCCAGGATCAGCCGTTACAGTCACCGCAGCAAGGTACAACGATTACCCATCGAAAAAATATCACAGGCATCGGCCGAGCAGCGTAAGGGACGTTGCGGCAGGACCAGTGACGGTGTGTGTATTCGCCTGTATGAAGAATCGGATTTTGCATCACGCCCCCGCTACAGCGATGCGGAAATATTGCGGACCAATCTTGCCTCAGTCATCCTGCAGATGAAGGCCCTGCAACTGGGTGATATCCGGGATTTTCCGTTTATTGACCCGCCGGACCAACGTTATATCAATGACGGGCTCCGTTTGTTACGTGAACTCGGCGCATTGAACCGGAATGATGATCTGACGCCGGTTGGCAAACAACTCGCGCGTCTGCCGCTGGATCCACGACTTGGCAGAATCCTGCTTGCCGCCAATGACTGGCATTGCCTTGCCGAGTGCCTGATTATTACCAGTGCCCTGAGTATACAGGATCCCAGGGAACGGCCGTTGGAAGCCAGGGAGAAGGCAGATACCGCCCATGCCCAATTCGGCAGTGACCATTCCGACTTTCTCTGGTTTCCGGGTTTCTGGCATTTTTATCAGAAACAGGCGCACCGACTTTCACAGAACCGGCTTCGAAGCTTATGCAGGCAGAATTTTATATCTTACATCCGTGTCCGTGAATGGGGTGAAATCCACAACCAGCTCAGTGAGCTGTGTAAGGACATGGGCCTGAAAATCAATCCGGAAGCAGCGGCATATAACAATATCCATTGTGCAATCCTGACCGGGATGTTGAGTCATATTGCACGGAAAACAGAAACAAATGAATACGCCGGTGCACGTAATAACAGATTGTTTGTTTTCCCCGGCTCATCGCAATTCCGGAAAAATCCGGAATGGATCGTAGCGGCGGAACTGGTGGAAACCAGCCGTTTATATGCGCGGACAGTGGCACGCATCGATCCGAAATGGCTCCTGAAGACTGCCGGACATCTGTTAAAACGGGAATATTTCGAGCCGTTCTGGGATCAACGCAGCCGGCATGTCAAGGCTTATGAACGCGTCACACTGTACGGGCTGACTATTATCAGCAGAAGGGAAGTGGAATACGGGACAATCGATCCGGCAGAGGCAAGACGGTTTTTTATCCGTCATGCACTGGTCGATGGTGAATATGAAACCAGGGCCAGGTTTTTCAGGCATAACCGAAAACTAACGGAACAATTAAAGACGCTGGAAAAGAAAACCAGGCGCATGGATGTCCTGGATGAAGAGGCCATTTATCAATATTACGATAAACATATTCCGGCACAAGTCTGTGATGGCCCCGGATTTGAGAAATGGTACAGGCAGGCCGGACGGGATAACAAACAACTCCTGTTGCTGGCACAGGACGATATCATGCTGCATCCGGCAGGGGCGGTGACCGCGGTTAATTACCCGGACAGATATCAATTCGCCCATACCTCCCTGCCACTGAATTATGAATTCAGGCCAGGCGATGAACACGATGGTGTCACGCTGAAAATACCACTGCAAATGCTGAACCAGATAAACACCAGGCATTGTGAGTATCTGGTCCCCGGCCTGCTGGAAGAAAAAATACAATACCTGATCAAGGCGTTACCAAAAAATCTGCGCAAGAATTTTGTTCCGGTACCGGAAACAGCCAGGTGCTGCGCGCTGGAAATTATACCGGGTGAACAGTCCCTGCTGGACAGCGTTTCTGAATACCTGTTTCGTAAAAGCGGTATCGAGATACCGGACGTTGCCTGGAGGTCAGACGGCCTGCTACCTCACCTGCTTATGAATTTTTGCATCATTGATGAGACAGGGTCAGTCCTGGCCGAAGGTCGCGATCTGGAGAAGATCCGCCGGCAACTGGGCGAACAGGCAGAAACCCGTCTGGCAAGTATTTCATCGGCGATACAAAACCGTGACGATATAACAAGATGGGATTTTGGCGATTTGCCTGAGGTGATCTGCATCGATGTTGCCGGGGTGATCGTACATGGCTATCCGGCCCTGCTGGATCGGCAGGAATCGGTTGCACTTCGCCTCCTGGATACTGCTGAAAAGGCGCAAAGACAGACGCAGGCGGGGCTGAGGCGATTGTTCATGCTGGAACTGTCAAAAGAAATGAAATATCTGAGAAAGAGTCTGCCCGACATCAAGCGGATGTGCATGCATTACACCGCTATCGGTCCGGGTGAAGAGTTGATAGAGGATCTTTTGCAGGTAATTACCGGGCAGATATTCCTCGAAGGTCAGCCGTTGCTACGTACTGAATCCGAATTTACCAGGCGTAAACAGGAAGGGAGTAAGGAATTAATAGCACGGGGGAATCAACTCTGTGCAACTGCAGGTGAAATTCTGGAGAAGGCAAACCGTCTGCGAACAAGACTTGCGGATCATCTCCCTGCAGCCTGGGCTGATTCGATCAATGATATTCGTGAGCATCTGGATGCCCTGGTTTACCGGGGGTTTATACGGTATACCCCCGTCCAATGGCTGCGCTGCTATCCCCGTTATCTTGATGCCATCGAAAAGCGACTGGACAAATTGCAATATTCACAGAGCCGGGATGAGATAAAACTGCGTGAGGTAAGACCACTCCGGGAACACTACAGGAAACTTGCCGGAAAACAGGTAGCGTCTGATAATCATTGCCCTGAACTCGAAACCTATCGCTGGATGCTGGAGGAATACTGCGTCTCCCTGTTTGCGCAGGAACTGGGAACCCTGTTTCCGGTATCATTGCAGCGTATGGAAAGGCAATGGCAGGTGGTACAGAGAGAAACCGGATAGTGAAAATCAAATGACGGCACATTCCATCGAATTTTCCATCTTCCTGATCTTTACCGGCGCAGCGGTGATGGCAACGCTTGCGCTTTTTGCCAGGCAGGCCATGATCGTCGCCTATATCCTGCTGGGTATCCTTCTGGGGCCATGGGGCCTGGCACTGGTGAATGATGCCGGACTGGTCAAGGATATATCTCATATCGGCATTATCTTTCTTTTGTATCTGCTTGGCCTTGACCTGTTACCACAGCAATTGTGGAGAATGCTGGGCGAAGCCATGAAGGTAACTATCGCCAGTTCCCTTGTATTTTGCCTTGTTGGTTTTCTGGTAGCTTACTGTTTCGGATATGA
>MGXK01000060.1:0-1788 GCA_001802375.1 Gammaproteobacteria bacterium RBG_16_51_14 | reverse complement strand
TTGGTTCAGTAATGATTTTTTCCAGTACCATCATCGGACTGAAATTATTACCCACGACGATACTGCATCATCGGCATACGGGACAAATCATTATCAGTGTGCTCCTGATCCAGGACCTGATGGCTATCATCATCCTGTTGCTGCTGCAAGGTTACGGTAAAGGCGGTCATCTGCTGTTCGATATCGCCCGGCAAATGTTCTACCTGCCGCTCCTGATCGTGGTCACCTATCTGTTCCAGCGCTTTGTCCTGATCCGGCTTATTACCCGATTTGATCAGATCCATGAATATATTTTCCTGCTGGCAATCGCCTGGTGCCTCGGGATTGCGGAACTGGCAGTCACATTCGGACTTTCCCATGAAATAGGCGCCTTCATTGCCGGGGTGACACTGGCCTCGAGTCCGATCGCCCTGTTTATTACAGAACGCCTGAAACCATTGCGGGATTTTTTCCTGATTATCTTTTTCTTTTCGCTGGGTGCAGGTTTTAACATGGAGATGGTGATGGCAATAATATTGCCATCCGGCCTGCTTGCACTGGCAGTCCTGATTATCAAACCTTTGATATTCAGATATCTGCTGATCTCCTCCGGTGAAAAGGCATCGGTATCCACCGAGATTGGATTTCGCCTGGGACAGGCCAGTGAATTTTCCCTGCTGATTGCTGTGCTTGCGGTTGAATCCGGTTTTATCCGTCAGAACATTTCCTACCTGATACAATTGACCACGCTCCTGACGTTTATATTTTCTTCGTATTTGATTGTATTGAGATACCCGACACCGATTGCTGTTTCTGATCGTTTACGACGGGACTAGGGCAGCAGGAATAATTACATCATGAAAAATAAAATATTCTGTGCAGTGCTGGTGGCAGGTGTTATCACGGCCGGGGTTGTCATTGCCGATTATTTTTCCCTGTTTGGTATAACACAACAGGTAAAAACCGGATTCGTCGGGGCACAATTCAAAACCGTCGATGCGGAAAACGGGATGCTTGTAAATGATGTGCACGTTCGCTGCTTTCAGAAAATGAACGAAAATGCCTGTGGCCAGCGCGATAGTCATGAACCGGGCAAGGTATATATCAAGATCCCCGTGCGCAGGGTGGTCAGCCGGTCCCTGTTTTTTAATCAGGGGGAAGTCATCATAAAGACACGCGACCCGAAACTGCATATCATGTTTATCCATCCGGATTATGATAATCCGATCAACTCGTTTGAACTCATTGAACTCTATGCAAATCCTGACCGGCAATTTCTTGTTAACATGGTGCCGCGAGACGAAGCTCAGGTGGACCGGGAATGATTTTCTGCTGGTATGGTAAGGATGGACAATAGGAGACAAAGACATGAGTGACGCACTGGATTACCTGTTACAGGTACGAAAGGACGCGATGCGTCCCTACTTTGAATTTCTGCGCCAGGGCGGGAGGCATCTTGACCCCAAAACACGCGCACTACTCTCTGTCATCACCAAGGTCGCAGGGCGGACCGATGCCGGGTTCAGGCAATACCTGGCGCGTGCGCTGCAGGCCGGCAATACCCCGGATGAGATCCTGGATGCCCTCCTTGCCTGTATGCCCATGCTGGGTATGAGCAAGGTCATCTGGGCCATCGAAATTATCCTGCAGATGGATATCCCCGGATTCAGGCCGGAGCGGCTGGGGACAGATGCAAAGTGGCATGAACTTGCCCCCGTCAGTGAACTGGCGGAGGGGACATCCCGTCTTGATTGTGATGAGCGGGAACTGTTTGTATACCGGGCTGGCGATGAAATCAGGGTCTACGAC
>MGXK01000059.1 GCA_001802375.1 Gammaproteobacteria bacterium RBG_16_51_14 | reverse complement strand
AGGCGCAATCAGGTCGCCACAATGGATCACGGCCTCGGCGCCGAGCCGTTTGGCGTTGGCCACCGCGGCCGCGAGCCGCTCGCGGTGGTCGTGGGAGTCGGAGACGATGCAGATTTTCATGGGAGCGCGATTTTACCTAATTTGCAGACACAAGAGATACAATGAATGCGCTTTTATTGCCTACGAAAGGAGACGTATAGTGATTGTGCGCATGACTGCCAAAGGTTTGCTTTCGATTCCTTTAGAAATCCTACGGAAGTTCGGGATGAAAGAGGGAACACGCGTTCATGTGGATGTGAATAAGCGGGGATACAAAATCATTCTGACGCCCGTTACTCGTGAGTACATCCAGCGCTTGCGAGGGAAATACAAAGGAAAGGGATTACTGAAGGCGTTAGTGGCTGAAAAGAAGCGAGCCGTCGCATAATTTGCTGGAGATCAAATACACTCTCGGTCGTCCAGAAGTCGGTGGGCACCGTGGGATCGCGCTTACGCCGGGAGTAGAATTAGATCGATTTCCCCTTCTTTCGGCAACTTATCACCGAAAAGGTGAGTTTGAGTCGGGCGGCGAAACGGCTTCACTCTTCGAATCAGTTTCTTGTCAGGAAATACTTTTTGCAAAACTTCCTTCGTGGTGTCGTAGGTGGTCTTACGCATGTCAGTGCGGACGTATATGACGCTGTCAGCCGAAAGTAGGCGAGCCGCTTTGTAAAAAACCTGCTTAAGCAACTCACGATACTTTTCCTTATCTGCGAATCTACCTCGATGTCGACCGTTCAGTCTTGAAGGAAGAGGTTCACCACCGAGCAACCAAAGTCGTAGCCATTGGTCGTAATGATAGTTTGTGACACCGCAATAAGGAGGTGAAGTAAACAGCAACCGCGGGGGAGGCGCGTCAAGTGAGCGAATTGAATGGTGAAGGTCTGGTAGCAGATGGACACTATCGCCAAGATAAACTTGGCTCGGACTTAACTTGGGTCGCCCCTTTGCATAGCGCCAGTTGAGCCGTTTGCGCAAGAACTCTATCGGCTCGACGTCCGGTGGTAGTAGTTTGTGCTCACGCCACCAACGAACTGCATAATCAGGCGACATGGACTTCGTTTGGCGCATCTGATTTGACAATGAGGCATCCCGTTTACCATGCAGGTTAATCAATAGAATTGCCATTGCCGTCCAATCAACTGCCCGACGGCTCCAATCAAGCTCACTTCGAGCTGCACAAAGGAATCTTCGCACATTGGCTGTAAAGCAGTGATGGAAAAACTCCGGCAGCTCGGCCGCGGCTCGCCGAAAGTTTGGCGCGATACGACTCAATTCGGATAGTCGCTCTTCGACAACCTTAAGAGGAGCGGGACGCAGTTTGGCGCGAGCATAGACCCAGCCCACAGGGTTCAGTTCAATTCCAATACCGCACCGTCCGTTGACTGCTGCACTGAATACCGCTGTACCGCGCCCTGCAAATGGGTCGAGAACTGTGTCCCCGGGCTGAGTGTATTTTTCAATCACGCCGTCCGCGAAGGTAGTGGGAAACATCGCATAATAAGGTCCCACGCCAGCCCATCGGCTGGCAGCAGTGTCGTATTTTCCTTCCAAACTTTTCATCGAGCTATTGTTGACGCATGAGGGCACGCGCAAGCTGTTGGAGGACTTTGGCGCCCAAATGGAGCGGGATTGCGGCTTGTGCATGAGCCGAAACGAGAGGTGATAACGCATTCGGGTAGCGCGAGGTCACAAGCTTATCCAAAAGAGCGCAGGCAGTTCCAAACTGTGGATACAGCGAAACATCGTCTGATGTGATGTTGTCTTGGTCTTCAGTGAGGAAGGGGATGCTCGCTACAATGCGAGCGCCACTCTTCGTTTTATAAAAGAACTTCCTGCCAAAGTAAGTATCCACTCCGTAACGCTTGGTGCTGTCCGAGAAAATCACCCTTTCCTTGATGTACCGGTCAGTAAGAAGCATGTATGTGCCGGAAGGAAAATAAGCCTCCCCCGTCTCGGTTCGGTCTATTTCCTCAAAGTGTGTAACGAAATTGCCGGTCTTTTCGACGCCCAGAATTACGAGGTCATTCCCGGTTTTTTGATGGACTTGGGTGTTGAGCCGCTTCAGTTCAGTATTGATAGCTGCGCTCAACCATGCAGGTGGCCCGAAGACGGCTAGTGGTCCGTCTAGGAAGAAGGCGAGTTTTCCAACCTTGTCGAGCCAGCCGCGCCGTTCAAAGCAGCGCAAGAGATGGATGAGAAGAATTCGTTCGCACAACTGCATCACCAACCCGAACGCCTCGCCGTTCGTCCCGATGTCGAGGAATCGTTCGTGGATTCGGAGCGCGTCCGTGGAATAAATCGGACGACGAAGCTCGCAGTCACATGACGTGACGCCTGGCTGGACGTTGAAATGATGACTGCATCCTTCGTGGTCGTATGGACACACCTGCGGCCGATTCTGAGGTTTGAGAGCCAACAAAGCCTCGTAGGTCTCAAGCAATGGCGATCGGTCTTCCTCATCTACGATCACATCGTGGAGCACATCAAAGACAGCTTCTCGGAAAGAGTCGCGGGCCGATTTGTGGTCGCGTGTCACCACGTTGCTGCCGGGCAGGGCAGCATCCACAGTTGCCGCCTCCTCCGTTCGGCGGAATTCAACGGGATCAATCGGGCGTTGTTCATCGAGCCGATCTACCTCCTTTAGATTCAGCAGCACACTTGCAACAGTGCAATACCCGACCTTCGCTCCGGGAT
The DNA here is from genome assembly GCA_001802375.1 of Gammaproteobacteria bacterium RBG_16_51_14. Lineage (GTDB taxonomy): Bacteria > Pseudomonadota > Gammaproteobacteria > Eutrophobiales > Eutrophobiaceae > RBG-16-51-14. The sequence continues at coordinate 2,753 of MGXK01000059.1, read as the reverse complement.
AGCCGTTTCTAACATCAACTTCTGCGTAGCTACCGTCGATGGCCACCGTGAATTCTGGTAACGATTGTGGAGGCGCTGGCGGAATGGAAGGCTTTGCCAAGGTCACGCTGGAAGCCGTCTGAAAAACTCGAGCGCGTCGCAAAAGCTGCTGGACCCTCTCCGTCTCCGCAATGCGCCGCAGGGAACGATAACCAGCGAACTCTCCCTCGTATGGCATCATTTACCTACTGAAGTCGTACTTGTCTGAATGGAAAACCGCTCGACTTGGATGGGAACAACGTATGGGTTTGAAAGCGTCTTAACGCGAATGAAACCACGGTCCTGCGCTCGCAGGATACTGGCTTCGAAATCGGCGAAGTCATAGAACTTTTTCAGCTCCTTTGTTTCGTCCGTGTTGTTCAAGTGACCGATAAACCAGTTAGCGGTATTTCGGAGAATGTTCTTCTGAATTGAGCTGACTTCCTGCGTCGCGTAAACAAGACCGATGTGGTATTTTGCGCCCTCTTTGGCTGTGCGAACCCAAATATCCTTCGTGTCCAATTCGCTTGAAGATGGGAGGATGTTGTGCGCCTCTTCGACGTAAACCAGAATGTCAGGTGGCAGTTGCGCGTTGCGAAATTTGTTCCGATTGTTTTCAAAAATCCGGCTGATGACTCGATCCGCCGAAGCCTTGTTCAGGTCCGGGTCACCGCTTGATTGATCTACGATGACCAACCGACCCGCTTCGAGATGTTTGTAAATGTCCTCAGCGTAATCGGTCGAGGTGCTGTGGGTATGCTGCTCCTTCACGCGTCCAATGAGACGTGAGCCGTTCGGGTAAGCAAAAAGTTCGAGAACCTTTTTAAGATCATCATCTGCCCAAGAGCCGGAACTACTCTTTTGGATGTAATTGCTGTCGAAAGCCACAAATCCAGATGTTGTATCTTTAATGAACTCCCTCAAAATCTGGCAAGCCTGAGCGATTTCTGCCCAGCTTGGCTGCGACTTCTCGAGAATGATCGCGCAACGCGAATAGGCTGTCGGATCGTCTCCTGCTGGTTGCTTCAATGCACCAATCAACTCTTTGTTGAATAAGCCACGCGTTTGCGGTTGCAGACTTGCAGGGGGTGTGAGATCCGCTTTGAACAGCAGCGCCCGATAACAAAGTACGCGCCGATTGTGCCTGGTCATGGCTGACCGGTCATTCGGATCGGGCGGCTCAAAGTTAACGTCACGAAAATTTGAAACGTATTTTGTCGTGTCACTGGCTAACGCCGTATTGATGATCTCCTTCCCTATCTGAAGATTCGCTTCCACGTAGAAGTTAAGCAACATCAAATGACGGCCCGGATCGTTCGGGTGCGCTGTAATGCCATAGGTCACGACCTCTTGCTTCAATTCCGCGCGCTTGGCTGTCGGTCCACAAGCCCACACATTTTTAATCGCGTTCGGGTTCTCGCTCTTGGTGTCAGCGTCCTGCGTATTTTCGTTCGCATACTCGCCATTTGGGTCAAAAACAACCTGCCCAATCCGTTTCGGAGGGTTTGCCATCCACCGCAACTCGAAAATAGATTTTAGGATAATTTTCGTAGTGTTCGACTTACCAGTGCGAGTCATACCGAACAAGGCGGTCTTCTGGCCCAGCAAATCGGTAGGCGTCATCGCGACCGCTACACTCGCGATTTGTTGAAACGGCCGATGAGTTGAAGCGTAACGCACTTGCCCGATGTTAACGAGCAAGCCGTCGCTCTCGGCGTGAGTTCTCGGGTCGCGATAGTTGGCGATTCTGGCAAGCATTTCGCCGCGCGGCTTAAAAACCTTAAGGCCGCGGTTTGGGTAGTAGTTGCTCAAATCGGAGCCGAAGGTTAGTTCGTAGCGTGGATGAGTGTCGTCACCAAGATTGGCAATGTAAAACGTTCCAAGCACACGGCACTGGACCCCGGCGTAGCTCAACAAGTGATGCGTTGTTGGGTCCATCACGTCCTTGTGGTCCCAGCTTTTCGCAATCTCACCACTAACGCGCTGGGCGTTTTCAACACGAACTCTCAGGGCTTCTTGTGCGTTCGGCAAATCCGCATGGTCAAGTACACGAAGCAGGATGACTGACGCATCCTCTTCGCGCACATCAATAACTTTTGATGGCACAATGCGAGTAGCTACGAGGAACGAAAGCGCCGGAATGCCGCCGACTTTCTGGCGGTGGTGGTCGTGGATTTGAACCAATGCCTGCTCGTAACCGAGTGAAAACACTTCCCCGAGATACGAGGCTTCGTCCACTAGTCCGGCCAAGGTTTTTGCAGCAGCTAACAGCCCTGCATCAAGCTGAGGTTCGTCGAGTTGATCCCCGACAGTTGAAATGACGTTTGCCATAAACCTTGTTTCCGCAGAATGGTTAAATCTTGGTAATTTGTAAACTCACTATTCATATTCAATCTAACCTTTAAGCTCCGTTACAGCAAGGCTATGATGTTGATGATCTTGATCATGGGGTTGATCGCCGGTCCCGCGGTGTCCTGTAAGGGTCGCCCACGGTGTCGCCGGTGACCGCGGCCTTGTGGGCGTCGCTGCCCTTGCCGCCGTGGTGGCCGTCCTCGATGTACTTCTTGGCGTTGTCCCGGATACCGCCAATCGTGGCGGGCCGTGACCGTTTTCCGGCGGGTGGTTGATATAAGCAGTATTGTGAGTAAAATTACTCAACCAATTGAGTAATTTGTAAACCGGAAACCCAGCCATGTTCCAGCGTCCGATTGGCAGCACACTCATGTCGCGGCTCA
>MGXK01000058.1:16001-16932 GCA_001802375.1 Gammaproteobacteria bacterium RBG_16_51_14 | reverse complement strand
GATTGATGCGTAGTGCGCAACACGGTATACTCGGCAAATGATTAAGTCGTTTCGGCACAAAGGATTGCGCCGTTTTTGTGAGACCGGCAGTACAACAGGGATCCAGGCGGCTCACGCACGAAAGATTCGCCTTAAACTTACCGCCCTGGAAACTGCCGCGACAATTGAAGATATGACCGTACCAGGATTTCACCTTCATCAGCTCAAAGGGGACCGGAAGGGCCAGTGGTCAATTGCCGTGAGTGGCAATTGGCTGATCACGTTTGAATTCCGTGACGGTAACGCGTATTTATTGGACTACGAGGACTATCACTAATGCCCATGCACAACCCACCCCACCCGGGCGAGTTCATACGTGAGGTATATATCACGCCATTTCAAATCAGTGTCCGGAAGGTTGCGGAAAGCCTTCACGTTTCGGCATCCACGCTGAATCGACTCTTGAATGGAGAAAACAATGTGTCACCGGAGATGGCTTTACGTCTCTCCAAGGCGCTTGGCCGGTCGCCGGAGAGTTGGCTGGCAATGCAAGATCAGTATGACCTGTGGCACGCACGAAAAAACGTAAATTTAAAGGAGGTTCGGAAGCTGAATGTATCTGCTGCATAATGACAAGTTATGCGACGGTAAGTTGTTAACAAGGGGAGAGAATAATGCCACCGAAAATCAGGGATTTGATTGCGGAATTAGAACGAGCTGGCTTCAAGGATCGTGGAGGAAAAGGCAGTCATCGAAATTTTATTCACCCAAATGTCTCCGAACCGATTACAATTTCAGGTAAATCCGGCGATGATGCGAAGCATTACCAGGTTCGAGCGGTCCGGCTTGTTATAGAGGAGTCGAAGAAATGAAAGATAGTGCTAAATACGTCAAAATTGTTGAATGGTCCGAAGAGGACCATTGCTATGTGGGTAGCGCGCCCGGTCTGATT
>MGXK01000058.1:11141-15972 GCA_001802375.1 Gammaproteobacteria bacterium RBG_16_51_14 | reverse complement strand
GAAAGTATTCGATGAGCTTTGTCAAATTGTGGAGGAAGCCATTACTCTTTATCGAGAAGAAGGAAAGCCTCTCCCTCCGTCGACATCCGGCCGTGACTATGCTAACAAACTCCAATCCGTCGCATAACAAGAAACTCGGCCCGATGCCGGAAAGCGACGTAGTTCCGGGGCAGAGTAAAAACTGCTGAAATCCTCGATTATTTTTTACTCCGACTCCGAACTAATTCAATTAATAGATTGAATCCTCCGGTAACACAATGAATACCCGACAGATGAATATAAAAATGTCTGCATGGGTTGCATTCGGTCTGGTGATGATATTCACATCGCTGGTTGTTGTTAATGGAGGATGTTCGAAAAGTGCGCCTGATCTTTCTGGTGCGGCAAAGGAGGGGCGCATCGAAGAGATCAAATCTTTTCTTGATGATGGCGGCAATCCAAATGTTGTCAACGACATGAAACAAACTGCGCTGCTTCTTGCCGCCATTGAGAAACATACGGATATCGTGCGCCTGCTGCTCGATAAAGGCGCCGATCCCAATATCGCTGACATACTCGGGCAAACACCGCTGTTTTTCGCCTCTTACAACCAGGACCTGGACAGCGTCGAGGCGCTGATCAAGGCAGGCGCGGACGTCAACGCCGTGACCGGTTCCGGTGAATTTGCACTCCTGCGCGCCGTAACCTGGGGCAACACCAGACTGGTTGAGATGTTGGTCAAGGGGGGAGCGGATGTTAACATGAAACCTGCGGATACGCGGGTCCCGGCGCCTTTGCAGATCGCCGTTCAGGGGCAGATGAAAGAGATCGAAATGGTATTGAGGCAGGCCGGGGCAACCGAGTAATATCATCAACTTGCCTCAGTTTGAATTTGTCATTCCGAGCGCAGCGAGTCGCAATCACGCTTGTCGAGCTTTGGATTTTGTCAAGGATTAATCGTGACAGGTAATATGCTCCGTTCATGAAAATCGTTGAGAAGACGTCGAACCTGCTGGTATGCGAGCAGCGGACGTGGGCGTTCGGCGTTTTGTTTATTGTCTGGGAACATACGCAGAACATACGGGGTCAGGTCTTTCATTGACACATTAATGCTGGTTGTGTTGTTGTATTCCGATTAAAACAACAGGGGCCGGATTCATGCGAGAATTATTATCACGTAACTCTGTCACTGTGGGTTCTCTGAAGCAAGGCCATCTATGACCAACGCTTCGGTACGGTGGAACCCGTGTTCGGCAATCATCGGAACCATGGTCGTAATCGCTTTACCCTGCGCGGCACAACGAAGGTCAATATCCAGGGTTGCCCTATTCATTAGTCCATAACATGGGTAAGATTCATGTTTATGGGGAATGGTTTACCTGACATGAGACAGGGATCAATGCAGCGACGAATCGAACCAACCGCAATACCAGCCAGTAGCAACGGGATCGACCATCGATACGGTGGCATGAACACAAAATAACACCCGCCATCATTCTGATGTCCACAATTCTTTTCCAGAACCGACTTTTTCTACAGGTTCGTTATGAGCCTTGACTAATCAGGGGAAAGTAAATACATTGTATGTATGATTAGATTCGAATGGGATGCCAGGAAAGCATCAACAAACTTGAAAAAACATGGAATTTCATTCGAAGAAGCACAATCAGTATTTTTCGATGAGCATGCGATTCAATTTTTTGACGAGGATGACTCCTCACTTAATGAAGATAGATTTTTTATGCTTGGACTAAGCTATAGTCTTCGGATTCTGATTGTATGTCATTGTGTTAGGGGAAATGGAGAATTGATTCGAATCATATCTGCTCGTGAAGCGACAAAGTCTGAAACCAAATTCTACAATGCCAAAAATTTATGAAAAAAGAATACGATCTATCAACGCTCAAATCCAGGAAAAATCCATTTGCGGCTAAATTAAAGAAGCAAGTAACTATTCGAATGGGTTCAGATGTTGTTGAGTATTTTAAAGGGATGTCTGAGCAAACTGGCATCCCCTATCAAAGTCTTATCAACCTCTATTTACGTGACTGTATGGCCAAACATCGTAAGATAGACACGTCATGGAAATTCGGCTCATAACAACTTACTCCAGCCGACGGCGAGAAGGTCAATACCCGGTGGTTACTCTATTCAATCGTGCAGCATAACATGGGTAATATTCATGTTTATGGAGAAGGGTTTACCTGACAAGAGATAGTAAATCAATGCAGCGACGAATCGAAACAACCACAATACCAGCCAGCACCCTGATGTCCACAACTCTTTTCCAGAACTGACTTTTTCTACAGGCTCGTTAGGTGCCGGGAGAGTCGCTATTGTATACTGAATTATCATTCAGTGTGAGGTGAAACCAATGGAATTTACTGCTGTTTTTGAAAAAGTCTCAGAAGGCTATATTGCCTTCATCGAAGAGCTGCCGGGTGCAAATACTCAAGGCGATACGCTTGAAGAAGCCCGGGACAACCTCCTTGAGGCGATTCAGTTGGTCCTGGAGGCCAATCGCGTTCTGGCTGAGGAATTCATTCAGGGCCGGGATGTTCTAAAGGAACGCATTGTCACAGCGGCTTCATGAAGCGCCGTGATCTTATACAATATTTAGAACGTCATGGCTGCGAGTTCTTCATACCGGCTTGCAAAGGATATTAGCGTACCGCAGCGCCGCATCAGCGAAATTGTCCAGGGCAAACGTTCTATTACAGCGGATACCGTGCTTCGATTAGGCCGTTATTTCGGGATGGAGGCACAGTTCTGGTTAAATCTCCAGTCTCGCTTTGCCCTCCTGAATGCCGAAGCAGAATTAGCGAAGCGTCTGGACAAAGAGGTCATTCCTCATGCGGCTTGATGTTAATGGATTATAACCATTCAATCCATACGACGCGTGAAATATCACGTGCGCATGATTTCAAACGTTATGTCCTGACGGACGAAAACGTCTTTACCGTATTTCCGGTATTCGGTATGATAAATAGTAATACCTGGGGGTGAATATATGAGCAAAGCAAAAATTGCGATAACCCTTGACCAAAATTCTATTCGACGTTTAGACCATCTTGTTCATGAGCACATTTTTACGAATCGCAGTCAAGCAATTCAAGAAGCTGTGAACGAAAAGATAGGAAGATTAGAGCGCAATCGTTTGGTAAAAGAATGTGCCAAATTGGATCCGGACTTTGAGAAAGCAATGTCAGAAGAAGGATTATCCGAGGATTTAAGCGGATGGCCAAAATACTGAGAGGCGAGATTCGATGGGCTGACTTAAATCCTGTGCTTGGTCATGAGCAAGCAGGCTTGCGACCTGTGCTAATCTTGAGTCACGATGTATTTAATGAACATTCGGGAACTGTCATAGCGATGGCACTTACCAGCCGGCCGCAACGTGCAGGTTTCCCTTTGACGCTGGAGCTAAAGTCTGAAAAATTACCAAAGCGACCATGGGTAAAGATTAGCCAGATACGGACTCTGTCTGTTGAGAGAATTGGCAAAAAGCTTGGCAGAACATCACCGGAGGAATTGATTCAAGTAGTTGAAGGGTTGAATGAAATAATAGGGACATAACCATGCGCTGCGGTGAATCGAACCACGAGGCGCTTTTTCAGCCTGATTATATTTTATGACTTGTAAATCGTCGTTTTGCATTTTGAAGTGCTTCAGTGGTTCGATTCACTGAGCTTCACGTTACACATATGAAAATTTATCTCGTCCAGCACGGGGAGGCGGTTGCCAAAGAAATCGATCCCGATCGGCCATTGAGTGAGCAGGGCAGGAGGGAGGTTGAAAAGATGGCCGGCTTTCTCGCAATGGCAGGTGTCCGGGTTGAACAAATCCTGCATAGCGGCAAGACCCGCGCCCGGCAGACCGCGGAACTCCTCGCCGACAGACTGCTTTCCGGCGGACAGATTGAATCTGTGTCTGGTATCAACCCGAATGATCCGGTAGCGGCCTTTGCCGGGAGTATAAATGACTGGTCGGTAGATACGATGGTGGTGGGTCACCTGCCATTTATGGCCCGTCTGGTCTCCTGCCTGATGACCGGGCAGGATGACAGGGTCCTGGTCACCTTTACCCCCGGTTCGGTCGTCTGCCTTGAACAGGCGGATCAGCCCGGGTGGTCCCTGCTCTGGATGCTGAGGCCCGAACTTGTAAAATAGGAATATTATTGTTCACACATAGATCCGGGGTTGTTTTATGAAAGAGATGTTGTGGCTGGTCGTGGCGATACTGATTATTTTTCTGGTAGTGTTGTTTTTCCCCACAGGAACGAACGACTATCAGAATCCCTCTGAACAAGCTTCCACACCGACTGTCCCAGAGGGTAGTAAAGTTGAACAGGCGGCACGGGCGAACGATGCACCGACTGCAATGGAGGAAGAGACAAGATACCGGTTGATGCAGGCTGAGTTTGCAAAACTGGAAAAGGGCAGGCGTGACCTCAAGCGTCGTCTGGGGAAGCTGAGATATCATCTGAAAGACATTCAGTTACCTGCAATGCAGGCACAGGAGGTAAACGAAGTCATGCTTAACGGTTACAAGCTGTTACATACACCGAAGATGCTGGGCGCCTTTTCCGATGTTGCCGGGATCGCTGAAGAACTGGGCCGGGTAAACTATGCGTATGCCAGTCTGGATGAGGTGGACAGGATCCTGCAACAAAACAAGCCGGTAGAAGAAACAGCAACCGGCAGTCAGGAGTAATCAGCTATCAGGATAATTCGGCTTTCATCATCTTGCCTGTCCCGGTAATCCCGGTGATGGTCACCGGCCTGATCTGGTTATCAAGGTTATCACCGGAGGGGGCGGCCAGTTCAACACGGACATAATTTGGTGTATAGCC
>MGXK01000058.1:6568-10998 GCA_001802375.1 Gammaproteobacteria bacterium RBG_16_51_14 | reverse complement strand
GTCCGGCAGACAGGCGGCACTGGTCCCCAGGCGTGCTGAATAGGTAAAGATATGGATACGGGAGAACCCGATGTTATGAATAAATTCGAGGCTTTCATCCCATTCTTTCCCGGTTTCACCAGGAAAGCCGACGATGATGTCGGTAGTGATATTGATATCTCTGACTTCACTGCGCGCCCGATCGATCAGGCGTTCAAAGTCACCCGTCGTTCCCCGTCGTGCCATGCGTTTCAGTACGCTGTCACTGCCACTTTGCAGGGGCAGATGGATATGCGGCATCAACCTGGGATTTTGATACAAGGTAAAAAAATGTCCCGGCAGGTCCCAGGGCTCGATGGAAGCCAGCCTGAGTCTGGGGATATCCGTGTCATTGAGTATGGCATCAATCAGACGATATAGACTGGTGTCCCGATCACTGCCATAACCACCGGTGTGCACACCCGTGAGGACGACTTCCTTCACCCCCTGTTCCGATAACCGCGCGATGTCATGAATGATCTCCTGTATGGATCGACTGCGTTCCTCACCGCGGGCCACGGTGACGATACAGAAGCTGCACTGATGGCGGCAGCCGTCCTGGATTTTGATAAATCCCCTGTGACGGCCAAGAAAGAACAGGGGTGTTTCTCCCGGCTGTGTCGAAAGGGATGGCATAGTTTCCGTTGCCAGTTCGCGCAGGGCGATCTCAACCAGCTCATCCTTGTGCCGGTTATCGACAACAAGGGCAACACCCTCTATATCCTCAACTGTTTTCCTGTCGAGACTGGCGAAACAACCGCTGACGACCAGCCTGGCGCGGGGATTGTGCCGGTGCGTGCGGCGCAGTAGTTGACAGGATTTGCGTACGGCCTCGCGGGTGACCGCGCAGGTATTCACCACCAGCATGTCGGCCGTTTCCGGATCATTGGTCAGGGTGTGGCCGCGTGCCTGGAATTCCTGCGCCCAGGATTCCAGTTCCGCCTCGTTAAGACGGCAACCCAGTGTTGTTATATTTATCTGCATGTTGGTTATTGGTCAATGGTCAATGGTCCCCGATGCAGATGGATCGCGAGTGTGGCCATTAGACATAGAAAACTCTTTCAGCTTGTGTCTGGTCGATAGGGTCACCTACAAACGGATTGGTCTGTCTTTCCTGGCCGAAGGTGGAGCCCGGTCCATGACCGGGAACAAACTGCACATCATCTCCCAGGGGCCATAAACGGTTCCGGATAGATCCGATCAATGTCTGATAATTTCCCCCGGGAAGATCCGTACGGCCAATCGATCCCCTGAACAGGACATCGCCGACGAGCGCCAGCCGTGATTCAGGCTGGAAAAAAATGATATGTCCCGGTGTGTGTCCCGGACAATGATGGACCTCCAGCACGATATTCCCGAAATTCACCTTATCGCCCTGGTCCAGCCAGCGTCCCGGCTCGAACGGCGCCGGGGCGGGAAAACCGAACATCTCAGCCTGCTCCGCCAGCGCATCGATCCAGAATTGATCCGCGCGGTGCGGTCCCTCGATCGGCAACTGCAAACGACTGGCCAGATCGGCAACACCACCCACATGATCAATATGTGCGTGTGTCACCAGGATCTTTTCAATCTCCACATCAGCGTCTTTTGCTGCATCAATGATCCGATCCACATCACCCCCGGGGTCAACCACTGCTGCCCTGCCGGTCGCTTCACAGCAGAGCAAGGTACAGTTCTGCTGGAACGGGGTTACCGGTATCACAGTTACCTTCATATATGGATTCCTGTTGTAGGTGTTACTCTTCCGGCAGCAACTGCCGGATCCGGTACCGCAGTTGTCTGGACCACAAGCCCTGCTCAAGTTGTGGATTGCGCAGGATACGGGAACGCAGTGTCCGGCTGTCAGCCACTTTTTGCAGGAATACACCCACCGCATTGTCGAGTGTCGGCGTTGTCAGCTGGAATGCAGACCTTATTCGCGGTGCCATGCCGGTGTTCGTAAAAAAGGCACTCTGTCCCAGTTCTTCCCGGCTGACGAAATTAATAACCAGCGTACCGGTATCTGTCAGGTGCCGCAGCAATAATGACATCCAGTCCGTATCAACCTTGACCGCCCGGGCTGGCTGCCGTTTTTCTTCCCCGAACAGATCGTCAATGATCAGGTCGAAGGGTTCTCCCTGATATCGGGATAACCATGCCACCGCATCGGCCTCCAGCAGCGTGATACCGGTCTGCCCGGCCCTGAAAAAGCGTCGTGCAATATAGAGATGGATTGAATTCAGCTCAATACCGGTAATTTCTTCCGGTTTTACCAGATGGTATAGCTGCAACAGGGAGGCACCACCGCCGACGCCAAGCACAAGGACCCGGCGGACCTGTCCTGGCTCGTGGAAAAATGCCGGGAGCATGAGTAAATCCCAGATGCTGCCGGACAGGATCTTTCCGGGATTGTACTCGCTGTGACAGACGCCATTGGTATAAAGCCGGCGGGTATTCCCCGCCGTCCTTACTTCATATCGGGTGTGGTTATCCGTTTTCTGCCAGAGGATTGCCATGGATTTCCCGGGTTTCTGCCGCACCCTTCATCCAGATAACCTGGATGGATGAACCAAAATCTCACTAGTCAGTAGCCAGCATGACATTGGAGGCCTTGATAACGGCATAGGCCTTTCTGCCTTTTCTGAGACCCAGCTTCTCCGCCGATATTTTTGAAATAATGGAGACGATTTGACTGCCACCGGACAGTTCAATGACTACCTCGGTATTCACGACACCGCTGGTAATGCTGACAACCTTGCCCTTCAATACATTTCTCGCGCTGATGTTCATCGGTTTCTCCCTGGTTTTTGATTTGTGATGATGTTATGAGAAATAGTGTTCAATTTAAAATCATGCAGCACCAATATTCTGCTACAGGAGTGAAGTATAAATCTACCCTGTGCAGGGTGTCCATTATACCTGTTCAATACGGAAAGGGATGCTGTCACTATATCGAGAGGAGATTACCAATCCGGTTTTCCTGAAGATCCTTCAGGAATCGGGTAACTGGTGTGAAGAACTGATTTTGAGTAACGAGGTATTCAGATCGTTTTATGCTCTTGCCAATGTGGCAATGAAAGACCTGACCCCGTTCACTTTTATCAGGCGACATTCTTTTTCGCGCAGGCGGTCATTAATCCCCAGAACCAGTTGATTTTGAAACGGTCGACCTGCACTTCAGCAAAGGCAGCTTCTTCGAGTAAACGGAGGCAGTCTTTTCTGCCGTAAGTCCTGAAGTGGGCACGATTGAACAGCCGCAGATACCAGTCGCAGATGCGGCATGTAATGTAATCATCACACCAGTCGGTTATGACGAGTTGGCCACCCGGCTGTAATACCCGCTGCATTTCCCGCAATGCCGCGACTGGATTGCGAATGTAGTGGAACATGCTGCAGGAAACGACCACATTGAACTGTCCGTCGTCGAAGGGAATGTGTTCTGCCGGACCATGGCGAAGTTCGATACTGGCCGGAAGCCTGCGCCGGGCAACTGCCAGCATCTCAGGCACCAGGTCAATTCCGGACAACCGTGCCTCCGGACAGGATGAAGCCAGTTGGCTGAGCAGTGTCCCGGTGCCACAGCCTACATCAAGAACCCGATCGCCCGGTCGCAGGTTTACACGTGCCATCGTTTCGCAGGCAGTCGCATCAATATAAAACGACCATTTCTTGTCGTATATCGCTGCGGACCGTGCATATTCGTCGATGACCGGATTCTTTTCTTGCAGTTCCGTATCTGGTGTCTTCATGGATCAGGCATTGCCTGCACCGGACAGGACACGCAGGTGTGTGCCGATACATCTGGGCAACATCTCCAGGTTATATCCCCCTTCCAGCAGGGAGAGTATCCTGCCTTCGCAATGGTGCGCCGCCTTTTCCATCAGGCGTTCTGTCATCCAGCCAAAGAATTCCGTACTCAGACAGATCTGTGCCAGTGGGTCACTTTTATGTGCATCAAAGCCGGCCGAGACCAGGATGGCCTCCGGCTTGAACGCATCTATCTTAGGCAGGATTCTTGCCATGAAGGCGTGCTCATAGTCGGTGTCGGTTGACCCGGCAGGCATGGGGCAGTTCAGTGTCGCACCGGCCCCCCGGCCGATGCCGGTTTCTGTGTAGGCACCGGTGCCGGGATAAAACGGATATTGATGGATGCTGATGTAAAGTACGGACGGGTACTCTTCAAAGATGTGTTGTGTGCCGTTGCCGTGATGGACATCCCAGTCGAGGATCAGGATCTTGTCCAGCCCGTGCTGGAGTTGCAGATACCTTGCCAGGATGGCGACATTATTAAACAGGCAGAATCCGAGTGCCCTGGAATTTTCCGCGTGATGGCCGGGCGGGCGTAGCAGGGCAAAGCCATTATGGATCGTTCCGCTGATCAGGTGATCGGCCAGTGCCAGTGTGCCGCCGGCAGCGAGCAGCGCGACGTCATA
>MGXK01000058.1:5405-6471 GCA_001802375.1 Gammaproteobacteria bacterium RBG_16_51_14 | reverse complement strand
CTGCTTCAAGCCATTGTGGTTCGGGGCGATGCGGTTGTATCGGCATGAGAACCTTGAACCAGGGCAGGCCTTCGAGGTAGCGGATGCTTTCAACAAGGCGTTGACGGCACTCCGGATGGCCGGGCCCGGTATCGTGATCCAGAAAGGCAGGATCGTATAAGAATCCTGTGATCATTTCTTATTGTAGGGCGCTGTTCGTCGTGCGTGAAGCAGTATTATGTCCGTAATTTTAAACCACGGAGCTCACGGAGGGGTTGATTTTTATTTTTCCCTGTGTCCTCCGTGTCCACTGTGGTTAAATAAATGCTGATTTGATTACAACATGATTACGCTATGTCAAAGAAGACACAAAGTCCCTGCGGATCCTGGAAGTCGCCTGTCACGACTGACCTGATCGTTTCCAATATCATCGGCCTGGGGGAGATCATGTTATCCGGTCAGGCTGTTTACTGGCTGGAGATGCGTCCGGAGGAAGGCGGCCGCTATGTCATCGTCCGCAAACAGCCGGACGGGACAATCGAGGATGCGATTTCATTTCCATACAATGCCAGGACGCGTGTGCATGAATATGGCGGTGGTTCCTATCTGGTCGCTGAAGGGGTGGTGTATTTCAGTCATTTCAATGATCAGCGCATCTACCGGCAGGCCGCAACGGGGGATACCGTTCCAATCACCCCGGAAGGGGATTATCGTTATGCCGATGCCATCCATGATCCCCGCCGCGAACGACTGATCTGTGTCCGTGAAGATCACACGCAATCGGGTCGGGAGGCAATCAACACCCTGGTTGCCATTGTTACAGGGGGACAGACAGCACCAGAGGTACTGACCAGCGGATCGGACTTTTATTCCAATCCCCGGTTGAGCCCCGACGGCAGGTCCCTGTGCTGGCTGTCCTGGCAGCATCCGGATATGCCCTGGGACAATACGGCGTTATGGCTGGCGGATGTCCATGAAGATGGCAGTCTTGGCAGTAAATACCGGGTCGCGGGCGGGCATGACGAATCCATCTTTCAGCCGGAATGGTCTCCGGACGGGACACTGTATTTTATTTCGGACCGGAGTG
>MGXK01000058.1:0-5380 GCA_001802375.1 Gammaproteobacteria bacterium RBG_16_51_14 | reverse complement strand
TACCCGTGCTTGCAATGGAGGCCGAGTTCGGCGTACCGCAATGGACATTCCGTGATTCAACCTGGTCCTTTGTCTCGGAGCAACGGATCATCTGCACCTGGCTGAAAGACGGCATCAGTTATCTGGGCAGCATTAATCTGGATACCGGGCAACTGGAAACCCTGCCTGTCCCGTATACCGACATAGAATCGGTACAGGCGGATGCGGAAAGGGTGGTCTTTCTGGCGTCCTCGCCATCCACCTTCCCGGCCATTCTGGAACTGGATCTGAAGACGCGTTGTTGTGCAGTCCTGCAATGTGCCAGCCAACTGGCCCTTGACCCGGAAACGATTGCGGTCGGCGAATCGCTGCTGTTTCCGACGGAAAATGCCCAGACTGCCCAGGCCTTTTTTTATGCCCCACGGAGCAGGGATTTTACCGGCCTGCCCGCCGAGAAACCGCCCTTGCTGGTCATGAGCCATGGTGGTCCGACCGGTGCCTCGCATAATGGATTGCGACTGGTGATCCAGTATTTCACGAGCCGCGGTATCGCGGTGCTCGATGTCAACTATGGCGGCAGCAGTGGTTTCGGCCGGGGCTACCGGCAACGCCTGAACGGGCAATGGGGGATCGTTGATGTCAATGATTGTGCAAACGCTGCGAAATTCCTGGTGAGGCAGGGCAGGGTGGACGCTGATCGCCTCCTCATCCGGGGCGGCAGTGCCGGCGGTTTTACCACCCTGGCTGCCCTCACGTTTACCGATGTCTTCAAGGCCGGTGCCAGCCATTACGGCGTGAGTGATCTTGAGGCGCTGGCGCGGGATACACACAAATTCGAATCCAGATATCTGGATACCTTGATCGGGCCCTACCCGGAAAGGGCCGATCTGTATCGGCAACGTTCCCCCATCCATGCCGTCGACCGGTTATCGTGCCCGATCATTTTCTTTCAGGGGCTGGAAGACAAAATCGTCCTGCCGAACCAGGCGGAATTGATGGTGGCGGCATTAATACGGAAAGGCGTTCCGGTCGCCTATCTGGCCTATGCAGGGGAACAACATGGTTTTCGTCAGGCAGTCAATATCAAGCGTACACTGGATGCCGAACTGTATTTCTATGCAAAGGTCTTCGGTTTTGAACTGGCCGACCAGGTTGAACCGGTGGCCATCATTTATCCGGATGAGCGTTGATGACAGGCAAATAATCCGATGAAATGGTCAGGCATACCGGCTTTATTATTATCAATTTGTGTTCTGGCGTTGCCGGCGTATGCGGATATCCATGATTACTATCAACGCGGGATCGATGCGCGTGGGGAAGGACGTTATAGCGATGCCGTTATGATGTTTGAACGACTCGCGGACGAGGGTGACCCACGTGCCGAACATCAACTTGCCATGATGTATTTACAGGGCGAAGGTGTAACACCGGACCCTGAGATGGGTGTGCGGTTGCTGGAGAAGTCGGCAAACAAAAATCATGCCGCCGCACAGTATGATCTGGGCCGCCTGTACCTGGAAGGTGCTCACGTTGAGAAGGATCAGGAGACGGCCGTTTTTCTTTTCGGACTGGCCGCCGAAAATGGATCGACAGATGCCCAATTGTTGCTGGCCGATATGTTTTACAAGGGCGATATCGTTGGCAGAGATTACAAGCAGGCCTATATCTATCTTCTCATTGCCCTTCAGTCAGACAAGGTATTCTCACCTGAATGGGTGGACTCGATTGAGGCCCGGTTGAGCAGGGAAGAGATGAACAGCGCCAGGTACTTTGTGCGGAGATGGCTGGAAAAGAACCGGCATTGATACCGGGTATAAAGTACCCTCACGCCTGTATCCATGCTGTTGCGTGGTTTATGCACAATCCGATTGCAGCCTGCGGATGATGGCTGCCGTGTAGGTGCTGGTGGAGGCATCACCACCGAGGTCAATGGTGCGGATATGGTCTTCCACCAGCACGGCCCTGATGGCGTTTCTCAGGCGTGTGGCCAGTTCTGGTTCCCTGATGTGGTCCAGCATCATGGCCGATGCGAGTAACAGGGAGGTCGGATTGGCTATCCCCTTGCCGGCAATGTCCTGGGCCGTACCGTGTATGGCTTCAAAGATGGCCGTGTCTCTGCCGATATTGCCACCCGGGGCAAGACCAAGCCCGCCGATCAGTCCGGCTATTTCATCCGACAGGATGTCTCCGAACATATTCGTTGTGAGTATGACGTCGAACTGGTTCGGGTTGATGACCAGCTGCATCGCGCAATTGTCGACGATGCGGTCTTCTATCTCCAGTCGCCCTTCATATTTCCTGCCGACTTCAAGGGCGGTTTCCAGAAAAAGACCGGTCAAGGCCTTCAGTATGTTTGCCTTGTGGACGATGGTGATTTTTTTACGATGGTTACGAACAGCATAATCAAAGGCAAATTCTGCAATCCGGCGGCAACCGGAACGGGTAATGATACCCGAGGCTTCGGCAACCGCTTTCGGATCACCGTCAATCGGGATGTAATGTTCGACACCGACATACAGGCCCTCCGTATTTTCCCGGATCAAAACAAGATCAATATTGTCATAGTTACGGGGGCTATGAATATAGGTCCGGGCAGGCCTTACGTTGGCAAAGAGAACAAACTCTTCACGTAACCGGACGGTGGCGGATCGGAAGCCGCTTCCGACCGGTGTTGTCAGCGGCGCCTTGAGTGCCAGTCGCGTTTGCCTGATGTTGTCCAGCATTTCTCCGGGTAGGGCATCACCGGTTTCTTCATAGGCACGCATGCCGGCCTTGAAACGATGCCATACAAAGGAGGTATCCATGGCATTCAGGACATCCAGGGTGGCATCGAGTATCTCCGGGCCTATCCCGTCGCCCTCGATCAATGTTACGGGGGTTGTTTTAATGGTGGTTACCTCTTTTTTTATTATTGTTGTCGTAACGGGTGCTACGGTCACGCCCTGTGGAAAACGCGCGGCCCAACGGTGGTTTCGGTTATCAGAAAATAACGCCCTACAGGTTATTGTCGCTTTTTATTGAATTCGGCTGATCGACAGTATGCTGGGTCATGGTCGGGACATTATCAGGGACAACGAGGTCGTAAAGAATCTGTGCAGTTTCATTCAAAAGAACATCGATAGACTCTGCTTCATCGGTTTCTGAATCAGGATCGGCATCGATATCGATATCGGTATCATCCGGTAAGGGTGGTAATCCCTTGGCAATCCTGATCTCATCCTGAATGGTCTTTTTCGTCTTCAGTATTTTATCGCGTTCTTCCTTGCGTTTCGATTCCAGCAGGGATATCTGCTTTTTTTCACTGTTTTCACCAGCCAGCCGGTGTTCATCCAGCATCAGCTGGAAAAGTTTGTTGTTTTTTATGCGCTCTTCATGGCGCTTTCTTGCCAGTGAAAAATTATCAACCGGGGCACTCGCGGCCAGATACCTGGCCGGTTTCACCTTGTCCCATGGCAGGGCATTGTCAAAGGCGCGTTCTCCCTGGTGGGAGGCATCTTCGACGGTGGGAAAAATAATATCAGGTATGACACCTGTAAACTGGTTACTACCGCCGCTGACACGGAAGAATTGTGCAATTGTGGTCTTTAACCGGCCATGGTCCTCATCTGAATTTTTTATAAAGCGATTGAGATCGATAACGTTTTGAACCGTGCCTTTACCGAAAGTAGGTTCTCCGATAATGATGCCTCTATGGTAGTCCTGGATAGCACCTGCGAATATTTCCGATGCCGAGGCACTGTTGCGGTCGACCAGGACAGCCAATGGCCCTGAATAACTGATGGTCGGGTCCGGGTCATTATTGATTTCCACTTTCCCCGATGCATCCCTGGTCTGGACGATGGGGCCTTTCTCAATAAACAGACCGGTCAGTTCCAGGGCCTCGGTCAGTGACCCCCCCCCGTTGCCGCGCAGATCAACCGTCAGCCCGTCAATATCCTGTTTCAGTAATTCGGCGATGAGGTTGCGTACGTCACGTGATGTGCTTGTGAAATTGTCATCCCCTTTTGCCTGTGCAGCGAAATCAATATAAAACGTAGGCACATCAATCACGCCAATTTTTGATTGTGTGCCGGGGATCTCAATAACAGAAGAGCTGGCAGCCTGTTCTTCCAGTTTGATGTTGTTGCGTGTGAGCGTGATTACTTTACCCGGCTCCTCCGGCCCGGTGCCTTCAGGAAGGATCTCCAGTCTCAATACGGTTCCTTTGGGGCCCCTTATCAAATCAACAACATCATCAAGCCGCCATCCGATCACATCGATGATTTCGCCATCCTTATTCTGGCCAACACCGGTAATGCGATCATCAGCATGTAATTGACCGCTCAGATCCGCGGGTCCGCCCGGAATGACCTTGACGACCTGTGTATAGTCGCTGTCACCGCGAAGCACCGCACCGATACCTTCGAGCGAAAGACGCATACTGATGTCGAAATTTTCCGAGGTGCGTGGTGATAAATAGGCAGTATGTGGTTCGATTGCGGTCGCATAGGCATTGATAAATGCCTGGAAAATGTCATTGGCATCCAGCTGGAAAGTGCTGGTCTGTGTCCTTGTATAGCGTTTCAGCAGTGTGTCCCTGGTTTCATCGCTGCTTTTCTTGGCAAGGTGCAGGTTCAATACATCATTTTTGATCCTTTTACGCCAGATTTCGTCCAGTTCAGTCTTGTCTGCTGCCCACGGGCCTTCACGCCGGTCGAACAGGTAGTCTTCATCGACATCAAAACTGAAATCCTGAGCCAGGAGTTCATGGGCATAACTGATACGCTCGGCAACCCGTTGCCGGTATCGTTTGAAGATTTCGAATGCGGGAGACAGATCAGAGCCCTTGATGTCATCATCCAGTTTGTCGTTATATTGCTGGAATTCATCGATATCCGTCTTCAGGAAATAACTTTTGTTTTGATCAAGACTTTCAAGGTATTTGTCCAGAATAGTGCCGGACAAGGTATCGTCCAGTATGGTTTTTTTATAGTGATAGGTGGACAGGATATGGGTGATTAATTCATTCGCCTGCTGATGTTTCTGTGCCGGTACAAGCTCAGTCAATGGGACGGTCGGTATTTCTGCCCGGTTACAGAACGGGAACAGGAGCAGGGAAGTGACGAGATAGGCGTAGTATTTTTTCATTAACTGCAATTGCTGATATTTACATCATTTATTGGACTGTGAAAGGACTTTCGAGTTTCAATGGTTGTCTTCGGTGATTGTCTTCGGCCTGGGCCTGGGCAGGGAATAATAGTATATATGATTTCTTCGAAAGTAACGGGGCAGGCTGAAATCCATGTCATGCCTCCGCCGGGGTCGATGGGTGTTATTTCGCCGGATTGCCAGTGATTCCCTGAGAAATAAAGACGGGTCTAGTTCGATACCCTGTTTAATCTGCTTATTTCTTCGTCTAACT
>MGXK01000057.1:7721-8313 GCA_001802375.1 Gammaproteobacteria bacterium RBG_16_51_14 | reverse complement strand
GATGTGTATCTGATCGCCCACTCTGGCTGGGTGGATTCCGCCAAGCCACGGCTCATCGTCGAGACCAAGGAGCAGAAGAGCAAGGAGCAACCCGACTTCACGGTGGGCAAGAAGAAATTTAAGTCGGATCTGATTCCTGTTGCATTTCTGATCGCCCGATACTTCTCTTCCGAGCAGGCGGTCATCGAGGCGATTGAAGGCGAATTCGGCCTGCTGGACCAACAGCTTGACGAACACATGGAAGAACAAGGCGTTGAGGACGGCCTACTGGAACAGGTTGTGGAAGGAGAAGGAGATAAGCGAAAAATCACCGCAAAGGCCGTAAAGGCTCGCCTGAAGGAGATCGGCCGGGACGAGGAATACGCCGAGGAGCGCAAGGCGTTGGAGGACTACACCGCCCTGCTCGACAAGCAAGCAGACGCAAAGGGACGGTTGAAGGCCGCACAGGCAGCGCTGGAGGCCAAGGTCGCCGCGAAATACCGCAAGCTCACCGAGATTGAGATCAAGACCCTCGTTGTGGATGACAAATGGCTGGCCGCCCTCGCCACCGCTGTCCAGGGTGAGCTGGACCGCGTTTCCCAGGCGCTCACTG
>MGXK01000057.1:0-7589 GCA_001802375.1 Gammaproteobacteria bacterium RBG_16_51_14 | reverse complement strand
GATACAAGATCACAGATGTGGAGCTCATTCCTGAGGGGTGGGAGGTGAGGGGCATCAAGGACATCGCACCACTCCAGCGTGGTTTTGACCTGCCGACATCCAAGATTCGGAAGGGGGCCCATCCAGTCGTATATTCCAATGGAGTCCTGGCTCATCACTCAATGTTCATGGTGAAGGGTCCTGGTGTGGTGACTGGTCGGTCAGGCACCATCGGCAATGTCCACTTCGTGGAAGAAGACTTCTGGCCGCACAACACATCCCTCTGGGTGACGAGCTTCAAGGGCAACGATCCCAAGTTCGTCTTCTACCTGCTTCAAACCATCGGGATTGAACGTTTCAGCACAGGCTCCGGCGTTCCCACGCTGAATCGTAATGACGTTCACAGTCACCTTGTCGCCATTTCTACTTCATCAGCAGAACAAGACGCCATCGCCACCGCCTTATCCGATGTGGATGCCCTGATTGCTTTGCTGGAAAAGCTCATCACGAAGAAGCGCGACATCAAGCAAGGCGCCATGCAGGAGCTCCTCACCGGCAAGCAACGTCTGCCGGAGTTCAACCGCTCCGATGGCAAGCTCAAGCAGACCGAGGTGGGGGTAATTCCGGAGGATTGGGATATCGCAGAAGTAAGGAAAATCACCCGAAGCCACAAGCAGGGGTATTATACAAAAGACAGGTATGTAGACAAAGGGGTGAGATTGGTTCGAATTACCGATCTAATGAACCCGCTGATTGATTTCGCAGCAATGCCAATGCTGCATATATCAAAATGTGATTTTGACCTCTATAAGGTTAAAATCGGTGACTTTCTCTTCGCCAGAAGTGGTGCTATAGGCAGATACGGAATTGTTTACGAGGACGTTGAGGCAATTTTTGGTTCCTACATAATTCGATTCACTTTCGATTCGAACAAGGTGAAGAATGAATACTTTGGATTTCTGTATGAGACCGAAGTTATTTGGAAACAACTATCTTCTATTACTCAAGGCAGTTCAAATATAAATATCAATGCCTCGAACATTAAGTCCATCAAAATGCCTCTGCCGCCCATTGAAGAACAATGCGCCATCACAGCCGTCCTCTCCGACATGGATGCTGAGCTTAAGTCGCTGGAGCAGCGGCTAGCCAAGACCCGCGCTCTCAAACAGGGCATGATGCAGGAACTGCTGACCGGGAGGACGCGGCTTGTATGAGTTCCGTCGGCCAGATCGAGAAGAAGACGCAAACGCGCGTGGTGAATCTCTTCCGCGAGCAGCTCGGTTACGACTATCTCGGCGACTGGACTGACCGCGAGGGGAACCGCAACATCGAAGAGGAGCTCCTGCGAAGGTTCCTACGTGAGAAGCAGAGCTGCGACGAGACACTTATCACGCGGGCACTCCACATCCTCGACAAGGTGGCGGGCGATACCAGCAAGAGCCTCTACGACCGGAACCGCGCCGTGTATGACCTGCTGCGGTACGGCGTAAAGGTGAAGGCCGAGGTTGGCGAACACACGCAGACCGTATGGCTGATCGACTGGAATCGCCCAGAGAAAAACCATTTCGCTATCGCCGAGGAAGTGACGGTGACGGGCGCCGACGCCAAGGCCCACACCAAACGCCCGGACGTAGTGCTCTATGTCAACGGCATCGCGCTTGGCGTGCTGGAGTTAAAGCGCTCCACCGTTTCCGTGGCCGAGGGCATCCGGCAGAACCTGGACAACCAGAAGAAGGTCTTCATCGAGCACTTCTTCTCTACCATTCAGTGGGTGATGGCCGGGAACGATACAGAGGGGCTGCGGCACGGTGCCATCCAGACGCCGGAGAAGTACTACCTCAAGTGGAAGGAAGAGAGCCCTATCGAGAACCAGCTCGACCGTGCGCTGGTCCAGATCTGCGGCAAGGGGCGCTTCCTTGAATTGATCCACGACTTCATCGTGTTCGACGCCGGGGTGAAAAAGTTGTGCCGCCCGCACCAGTATTTTGGGGTTCGGGCCGCGCAGGAGCACGTGAAGCGGCGCGAAGGCGGAATCATCTGGAACACGCAGGGCTCAGGCAAAAGCCTGACCATGGTGTGGCTGACCAAGTGGATCCGCGAGCATGTGAAGGACGCCCGGGTGCTGATCATCACCGACCGCACAGAGCTCGATGAGCAGATCGAGAAGGTCTTCAAGGGCGTCAATGAGGACATATATCGCACGAAGAGCGGCGCAGACCTGATCGCCACCCTTAACGCAAACATTCCGTGGTTGGTGTGCTCGCTTATCCACAAGTTTGGGGGGAAGGAGGAAGGAGAGGAGGTTGGTGATATCCCCGGCTACATCGCGGAGTTGAAGAGGGCACTACCACCCGGCTTCGCAGCAAAGGGCAACCTCTTTGTCTATGTGGACGAGTGCCACCGCACCCAGTCCGGCGAGTTGCACAAAGCAATGAAGTCCATCCTGCCGAGTGCCATGTTTATCGGCTTTACCGGCACCCCGCTGCTGAAGGCCGACAAGCAGAAGAGCATCGAGGTCTTCGGGCGATACATCCACACCTACAAGTTCGACGAGGCTGTGAAGGACAAGGTGGTGCTTGACCTTCGATACGAGGCGCGCGACATCGATCAACGAATCACCTCGCAGGCTAAAATTGACCAATGGTTCGATGCAAAGACCCAAGGGCTGACCGATCTGGCCAAGGCGCAGCTCAAAGCACGCTGGGGCACGATGCAGAAGGTGCTCTCCAGCCAGTCACGGCTGGAGCAGATCGCGGCTGATATCTTGATGGATATGGAGACTCGCGACCGACTAAAGAGCGGACGCGGAAATGCCATGCTCGTCTCTGGCAGCATTTACCAGGCGTGTAAGTTCTATGAGCTGTTCGACAGGACCGACCTCAAGGGGAAGTGTGCGATTGTCACCTCCTACAGACCGTCACACACGGACCTGAAGGGGGAGGAAAGCGGTGAAGGGCTGACCGAGCAGCTGCGCCAATACGACATTTATAAGCAGATGCTGACCGACTGGTTCAACGAGCCGGCCGAGACCGCGGTAAATAAGGTTGAGGAGTTCGAGAAGCAGGTTAAGAAGAAGTTCATCGAAGAGCCGGGGCAGATGAAGCTCCTGATCGTTGTGGACAAACTGCTGACCGGATTCGATGCCCCACCTGCAACCTATCTATATATCGACAAACAGATGCGCGACCACGGCCTATTCCAGGCTATCTGCCGTGTGAACCGGCTGGACGGCGACGACAAGGTATATGGATACATCATTGACTACAAAGATCTTTTCAAGAGCCTTGAGGGCGCGGTCCATGACTATACCTCCGGTGCGCTGGATGGTTACGACAAGGAGGATGTGGCAGGGCTGCTCGAAGACCGTCTGGGTAAGGCGCGTGAACGACTGGAGGAGATCCGCGAGGCTGTTAAGGCCCTCTGCGAACCGGTCGAACCGCCGAAGGACTCTGCGGGCTATCTGCGGTATTTCTGCGCGAAGGACTCTGGCAACGCCGAACAGCTCAAGGCCAACGAGCCGAACCGGCTTTCCCTCTACAAACACGTGGCGGCCTTTGTGCGAGCGTATTCTGACCTTGCCAGCGAGTTGGTGGAG
Organism: Gammaproteobacteria bacterium RBG_16_51_14; assembly: GCA_001802375.1. Taxonomy (GTDB): domain Bacteria; phylum Pseudomonadota; class Gammaproteobacteria; order Eutrophobiales; family Eutrophobiaceae; genus RBG-16-51-14. The sequence continues at coordinate 4,015 of MGXK01000057.1, read as the reverse complement.
GCCGGGTATTTTACCGACGAAATCGCCGCACTGAAGGCCGAGGTGGACCACTTCGAGAAGGTCCGCAACGAAGTGAAACTGGCCAGCGGCGACTATATCGACCTCAAGATGTATGAACCGGCGATGCGGCACCTGATCGACACCTACATTCGGGCTGAGGAGAGCGAAAAGGTGTCCGCCTTTGATGACATGTCTCTTGTCCAGCTTATCGTCGAGCGTGGCGAGTCTGCAGTTGATTCTTTGCCGGATGGGATCAGAAAGAACAAGGAGGCTGTGGCTGAAACCATCGAAAACAACGTGCGCAAGTTGATCATCGACGAGCATCCGATCAATCCGAAGTATTACGAAAAGATGTCGAATCTGCTTGACGCCTTGATAGAGCAAAGGCGCAAGGAGGCGCTGGACTACCAGGAGTACCTTCGCAAGATCGTCGAGCTGACGAAGATAATTAAGCGCCCGGAAGTGAGTGGAGAGTATTCCGCAGCGATGAATACGCCAGGAAAGCGGGCGCTCTATGACAATCTTGACAAGGACGAGGAGCTGGCCCTGGCGGTCGATGCAGCGGTACGCAGCAACCGTCAGGACGACTGGAGAGGTAACGCGTTCAAGATCAAAATGGTGAGAAATGCGATCCGGGCCGAATTTGAGCGGTCTAATGTTCCAGTAGGAAGCGTGGGAAAACCTCCCGGTGCAAGCGTTGGAAGAGAATCCTCTTCTGCATTCGGCACGCAAACATCGGAATCGCTCGAAGATCGGGTAGAGAGAATCCTGTCGTTGGTGAAAAACCAGGATGAGTACTGAGCGGGCTGAGATCCGTGTCAGGGGCCTTGCGGTTCAGATTGTCCGCAAGGACATCAAAAACCTGCATCTCGGTGTGTATCCCCCCAATGGACGAGTACGCGTGGCGGTGCCCCTTGGCGTCAACAATCACGCGGTGCAATTGGCGGTGATCGGGAAGCTGGGGTGGATCAAGCGTAAGCGGGCGATGTTTGCGACCCAAGAACGCCAGTCACCCCGTGAATATGTAACAGGAGAAAGCCATTACTTCCTGGGCCAGCGTTATCGCCTGAATGTGGTAACTCGGGACGGCACTGCCGCCGTTGTCATCCGTAACAATCGCACCATTGACCTGTTCGTCCGGAAAGGAAGCGATACAGCTTACCGTGAGAGGGTATTCCTGGCGTGGTATCGTCGGCAACTCAAGAAGATGATCCCGTCGTTGATCCAAAAGTGGGAGGTAATCGTTGGCGTCAAGGTGCGTGAGTGGTGCGTGAAGAAGATGAAAACCAAGTGGGGATCATGCAACGGCAAAGCTCATAGAATCTGGTTGAACCTTGAACTCGCAAAGAAATCAGTTCAGTGTCTGGAATACATCCTTGTGCATGAGATGGTGCATATTTTGGAACGGCACCACAACGACCGTTTCAAGTTGCTGATGGACGAGTTTATGCCCCAGTGGAGGCTTCATCGCGATGAGTTGAATCGCGCTCCGCTAGGCCAAGAAACCTGGAGCTACTAATGGAATTGCCCCTGTTTTGAGTAACACATCGCAAAACGGGAGCAACTTCATCCTCTTGGAGTTCGGGCAGGGCAGCTGTCAGCTCAAGCTGGTGCTGGGTGACCTAGAACCATGATACCCAACGCCTGAGATCATCTTCCTTGGGTGCAGAACATCCTCTTGTCACCGTAACCCAATAATATTCGTCTATCAACTTCGCAACGCTGGATTCGCGCCTGTTCAACTTCTGCGGCAAATCAATTAATGCAAATCCACTTCTTTCGCAATCATCACTCAATTCTTTGAGATGATTCCTTACTTTGCGAAGGTATTCGCAATACGAATGCCCCCCTCCATCAATATCGAGTTCGGCCCGGATAGGTTCGTCCCATGGGATAAGGGAATTCGGTCTAAGGGCAAATAGAATCTTTGCCGCCCCCGTTGGGCCGATCTTTACTCGTGTCATGTTGCCGTTTCTAGACTTCCGCTTTGATGCCGTCCTAGAACTAAGTTCCGAATAGGCCTTTTGAATTATCTTGAAATCATCCTCTGAGAGCGACATTAGAGATTTCTCGAATGGGAAAAACCTGTCGGCAATTTCTTCGTACCACATCTCTATCTCTCTGGCAGCCAACTGATGGTATTGTACCGCAAATTGTCTGCATCCCCATGCGTTAAGCCACCTAAGAAGAGCCATGCAATGATCTTCACGCCTGAAGTCCATTTGGGGCCTTGTGGCCTTCAATAGCTGACAATAAGAACTGTCGTAGTCACTCATTTGAGAGTATACGTAACAGGCGAATGCGAGTTCAGCCAACTTCATTAGATTTTCCTTTTTCTCGTCTACCCAATGCTCCTGTTCCGCTGAGGGTACTCAGCGAAAAACACGGCGAACCGTCAGCTTTTGCCGACAGTAAGAATCCATCAATTTTATTTCGAACAAGTACGATATGGGACCCTCCAAACACTCACCGCTTTCCCCACCAACAACTCTTTATCTTTGTGGAGGTATTGATTTGCAAATATGCGTATGGGGCCATAGAGTTTCCCTGGTTCAACTTTCAATTCATGGTGGCCAGTCAATACCCGAACTAGATGTTCAAATGCAGATGTATTTTCCAATGCTCGATCACCGTCAATGGCATCAGTATGAAATTCGTGGACGGCAAACACAGCAAAGAACGAACCTGCTTGTTCAGCCTGTAAAACGGTACCTGCAATTGCCGCCAGGAGTTGATAGCGGATTCCCGACCATGGATCATGGTCCGGCTTCGCACTATTTCCAAACACGATACGAAGAAGTGATTCAATGCGTTCAGGCGCTTTGCTGGTGACAGGGTTTTTAATGCGATCACGTTTCTTCCTTGCCTCCAGCCAATATCCACCAACGGTTTGGTTCCCGAATGGCTCATCAACTTTTGCTTCAACGCATATTGTTACCGAGAGCCCTCTTCTTTTCCCAATGAGAACAAGATCATGATTTCTGCCTTCGCCTCGCTCAGGGAGGGGGGTGACAAGTTCTGGTTGACCACTTTCAATTTTTACCCCTCGTGTCAGAGAATGGGAATTTAACAGCGCACCAAATTCCTTCGGCACGATCGGAGAAGAACTGGTAAACCATGAACGAGCGAGTTCCATTGCGCTCCGTCCCGGTTTCCAATGATAATCCTCTTTCGGTGGCTCCCAATCCTGCCAACTACGTATCAATGTTCCATCGTTACGTTTTAATATGATTCTATTATGCACCTATACCATCCAACAATTGTAGTCCCGGGCACTGTACATATATAAGCCTTCCCAACGCTCAGGTTACACTACGGGCGCTCAACGAAAAACACGGTGAGCCGTCCGCTTTGGCCTGTAGTTAGGCATCCTAATATTTATCAATCATCAAATCAGTATTACAGAATATTGAGGCTCCATAAAGATCTGGAAATAGAGATAGATGATTTATATTCATTCGGTTTAATGACCTTAAACAAAGACGTCTATCTTTAGATGGAATCGTGATTTTAAACAAGATATAAGAATCATCGATGCCTTTAAAGTTTTTGCGCACCCAATCTTCAATAGTTATACCATCTATTCTAGTGAATAATCCTCCCTGTGTTACAAGACGAGGATTTTCATTCGACATCGGAGAAAATATTTCTAAAGTTTCAGGCTTATTATTACCCTTTTTCCTCCTAGTCAATTCCCTATTCTTTGCTGTAACAGATGGCTTATATAGTGCCCATACCGCCCTCAACCCAGTGTCTTCTTTAATATCTTCAATAAAAGCAAAATAGGCAGCTACATACGGAGATGTTGTCCAATCGAGTAAAGGAGTTGCAAGCGCGTGATGTTGACCAAGAGCCCACCAATCATTTTCAACTTCCATTACTGGTGGATTCAATCCCCGTCTACCACGTGCTGCATTTTTAACAGGAGTTTAAGAGATAATCTGTGACAGGTCCACAAAGGGGTTACATATCGGCACGTTGCGTCAAGCCTCCTGTAAGACCCCACCCTCCGTTA
>MGXK01000056.1:1271-15556 GCA_001802375.1 Gammaproteobacteria bacterium RBG_16_51_14 | reverse complement strand
ACGGATTCGTTGGCCGTCAACAGGGGGGTTATTGATTATATTGATTCTGAATCGTCGCCAGTATCCGGTTGGCAATCTCACCGCTTTCCCAGTCCCCTTCCTTGTTGAGTATGATCAGTTCTGTCTTGTCACCGACGCCGGTCAGGCTGATGTGATATTCCGTGCCTTCCGGTTCATCATCCTTCCAGAATTTCAGTTTTGAAAGCAGTCCCTTTTCCTCCGTGCCCGCCGTGTCATCAAGATACTGGATGTAGTACAGCCCTTTTTCCTGATCACTGCCTTCAATCTGAATCCCTGCCTGCTGCAATGCCTGTTCTGTCTTACGCCAGGCACGGGTGTATTCCTCCGGTATCGCGAGATAGGTCTTGCCTTCACCGGCGCTGAGGATTTCCGCCTTCTTCCTCGGTTGAGCCGCGCCGGGTGCTGCTGAGGCAGGGGCAGTGGCGGAAGTTGCTGTTGCCTTTTCTGCATCAGACGATGCAGACAGTGTCTTTCCATAAAAATGCAGGTTCAGTTCACCGACGATATTCTTTGCCTGCTCGATGCCATTGTCCTGCTTTAACCATTCCTCACTGCCATCTTCGCGTACAAGCTTTTCCTCCCGCTCACTGGTGATAAACAGGATGGTAACGCCAGACTCAGCGCCAGGTTCTGAAAAGATCTTGAATTTGTCGCGTACAACACGTTCCCCTGTTTCATGCTCCTGCCAGCTGGTTTCCAACACACCCAGTTCGGCATCATCCAGATCCAGGGAATAGCCTTTTGCAGACCAGAATTCACGCAATTTCGGCCAGATCACGGTCGTTGCCCCCTGCACGGCAAGCCATTGCTCGTCCGGATAGTCCTGTGACATAACACTTGAAGCTGAACTGCTGAAATCCCGCCTGGCGCGTTGCTGTTCAAATCCGGACAGTGTTGTCGTATCATGATCGCCGGGGATGGCCATCGATTCATTGACGGTATCCGCTGTCAGGTCCGGCGGGATTTCCAGATCAGGCAGGTTTTCGCTCTTTTTATATTCGGTCCGCTTGTCGGGTAAAACCTTGTCGAGACTGGGGACATAGGAGCAACCGCAAAGCAGAAACAGGCAGACCAGGTAGGTAATAAGTTGTTTAGCTGGCATAGTCGATTTGTAAACTAGCGGATACCGGCCTGTTGCATCGCCCTCAACAAGGGGGCCTCGGATGCCGTGGTCAACCACGTCAGCGGTAACCGTATGCCATCTTGTATCAGTCCCATTGTGTACAATGCCCATTTTGCAGGTATCGGGTTGGATTCAATAAATAATTCCTTGTGCAGACCCTTCAGGGTCTGGTCAATTTCAGTCGCCGCCTTGCGGTTTCCTGCAAGGGCATACTGACACATATCGTGCATGGCCCTTGGTGCAACATTGGCAGTCACCGATATTACGCCATTTCCACCTTGCAGGATAAATTCCCTTGCGGTGGCATCATCACCACTCAATAATAAAAAGTCAGCACCGCATAATTCCCGCAGCTTGCTTACCCTGCTCAGATCAGCCGTCGCTTCCTTGATGCCAATGATATTGGCAATCCTGGAAAGACGGCCAACGGTCTCAGGTAACATGTCACAGGCGGTCCGGCCCGGTACATTATAAAGGATCTGCGGGATGGCAACCTGCTCTGCCACCGTCTTGTGATGCAGATAAAGGCCCTCCTGGGTTGGTTTATTATAATAGGGAGTGACCAGTAAACAGGCATCTGCCCCCGCATCCCTGGCACACCTGGTCAGCCGGATCGCCTCGATTGTGGAATTGGCGCCGGTCCCGGCAATGACAGGAAGACGGCCTTTGACGATGGAAACTACCCGGCGAATAACATCGCAATGTTCCTCTTCCATCAGGGTTGCGGATTCCCCCGTCGTTCCCACCGCAACAATCGCATCGGTCCCGTTTTCCATGTGAAATTCAATCACGCGTTCCAGATTTTCATAGTCCAGGGCCGTGTCCGGTGCCACCCCGTGTTGCATCGGGGTAACGACAGCGACCATACTTCCTTGAAACATCGTATTCATTCTGGATCGGATTATTTAATGTGATATGTTGAATGTGCGACGGGAACCAGTAACCCGTGAACAATGACGCAATACCAGTCAGCAATGACTGTCAGGTGCTATATGGTACTGAATCTGCCCCGATCATGACAAGGGTAATCATTCCCGTGCAGAAAATTGAGACTTGCAGCCCGGGCAGCAAAGTTTCACAATTTTCCAAACATTGTGTGGATGCCTTTTCTGGTAAGCTGCTTGCATGCTGAATTATCTCGTTATAACGGCGCTGGGTGACAATTCTCCCCAACTGGTCAAATCTTTCTCCAGGGCGATCAAGGACTGTGGCTGTAATATTGTCGACAGCCGCATGACCGTACTTGGCAATGAATTCACCATTATCCTGATGCTCTCCGGGGCCTGGGACACCATTGCCAAAATGGAGGGCATGCTTCCCAAGCTGGAAAAACAGCTGCAATTGAGCATCACGTCCAAGCGGACAAAGCCGGTGAAGGCCGCCGGCGATCTGATGCCCTATGCGATTGACGTCGTATCACTGGATCATGTCGGCGTGGTCCACGATATCGCAGATTTTATTACCAGCAACCATATTATCATCCAGGATATGTATACCAACAGTTACCAGGCTGCCAATACCGGGACACAGATGTTTTCATTGCATATGACCATTAATGTACCAACCAGTATCTCGATCGCGACATTACGGGGCGATTTTATCGATTTTTGTGATCGCCTGAATCTGGATGCCATTATGGAACCCGTTAAATAGCGCTGTCCGGAGAATATCAGGGTTTCATGCGGTTACCGCGCAGGCAAGCAACAGGATCGGAAATATGACGACAATCAGCAAGGCAATTCCCGGGAAAAAAGTGCCCGCGTTCAGTTTGCCGGCAACCGGCGGTAAGGAAATCAAACTGTCAGACCTTAAAGGTAACAAGGTTGTGCTCTATTTTTACCCGAAAGACAGTACCCCGGGATGCACGCTTGAAGGGCAGGGATTCCGCGACCGCAGCAGGGAGTTCAGGGAACAGAATACGATTATTATCGGGGTTTCCCGGGACAGTCTGGAATCGCATGAGAATTTCAGAGACAGGCAGTGCCTTCCCTTTGACCTGATATCAGATGCGGATGAAAAGCTGTGTGTGATATTCGATGTCATCAGGGAGAAAAACATGTACGGGAAAAAGGTATCAGGAATTGAACGGAGTACCTTCCTGATCGATGCAGAGGGAATCCTGCGCAAGGAATGGCGCAAGGTCAGGGTGGAAGGACACGTTGCAGAGGTCCTGCAGGCAGTCAGGGACTGCCCATGAGATAAATGCCTTATGACGGATAAACCCAGACAGCGTTTGTTTGTACTGGACACCAATGTCCTGATGCATGATCCGGTCTCGCTATTCTGTTTTCACGAACATGATGTGTTCATCCCCATGGTGGTGCTGGAAGAACTGGATGCAGCCAAGAAGGGATTATCGGAGGTTTCAAGAAACGTGCGCCAGGTCAGCCGTTTTCTGGATGATTTGATTGATGATGCGGATACAGCGGCCATTGAAAACGGGCTGGAACTCTCGTCGCTAAAGGATACCAACGAGGCGGTCAAGCCGCATGGCCGGCTGTTCCTGCAAACGCATACCTTTACTGAAAATCTGCCCGAATACCTGCCGGGCAAGAATGCGGATAATTCCATTCTTGCCATTACCCTGTCCCTGCAGAAAAAACACAGTGACCGGGTCATTTCCCTGGTTTCCAAGGACATCAATCTGCGCATCAAGGCACGTGTCCTGGGTATACATGCCGAGGATTATTCCAGCGACAAGGTACTGGATGATGTGGATCTGCTCTACCACGGCATGGATAAACTGCCTGCCGATTTCTGGAATGACAAATCAGATAAACTGACCTCCTGGCAGCAAGACCTGCGCACCTTGTATAAGGTCAGCGGGACCCCGGTGCCGGAATGTTATCCACATCAGTGTCTGTACAGTGAAGATGGGAGTGGTTTTGAGGCGCTGGTTGCAAAGATGGATGCTGACAGTACAACCCTGGTCGTTGCTGTCAATTATTACAAGGAAAACAATGCGGTCTGGGGGGTCAACGCGCGCAACCGGGAACAGAATTTTGCCCTTAACCTGTTAATGGATCCGGATATCGATCTGGTTACCATCCTAGGTGTTGCCGGCTCCGGGAAGACCCTGCTTGCATTGGCGGCGGGACTGGCACAGACCATGGACAGCAAACTCTACCGTGAAATTATCATAACCCGTGTCACGGTCCCCCTTGGTGAAGACATCGGTTTTCTGCCCGGCACAGAAGAAGAAAAAATGGCCCCCTGGATGGGCGCCCTGCTGGATAATCTGGAAGTCCTCACCAATTCGAGTGGCAGCGGAGACTGGGAGCGTGCCGCGACCGCCGATCTGCTCAACAAACGCATCAAGATCCGTTCGCTGAATTTCATGCGCGGCCGTACCTTCCTTAACCGCTATATCATCATCGATGAGGCACAGAACCTGACCCCCAAGCAAATGAAAACCCTGATCACGCGCACGGGACCGGGGAGTAAAATGATCTGTCTCGGAAATATCGCCCAGATTGATACTCCCTATCTGTCCGAGACCACATCAGGGCTGACCTATGTCGTCGATCGCTTCCGGCAATGGGAGCACAGCGGCCACATCACCCTGCGCCGTGGCGAACGATCCAGGCTGGCTGATTTTGCCAGCGAGATACTGTAGGCAGAACGCGGGCTGATCAAGGGTTTCCTAATCAATTACAACGGCCAGGGGACACTGTCGTGACCTGCACCGCCGGAGGGAGGATCGGGATAGCGGGCAGTTCTGTAATTTCATAAACCCTCTTGCATGATATGACCACAAGGCTTCCCTGTCCTGACTACCACCTGCTCACGCAAGACATCAAGCGCTGGGCTATGGAACTGGGATTCCAGCAGGTAGCCGTCACGGGCACACAGCTCGATGAGGATGAAGGCCATCTCCTGAACTGGTTGCGCGACGGCATGCATGGCGAAATGGCATACATGAAACGCCACGGTACCCGGCGCAGCCGTCCCGCAGAATTCCAGCCCGGAACGGTCCGGGTCATTTCGGCACGCATGGATTACCTGCCGTCCGGTTGTGAGCAACCGGAAAAGGTACTGAATAATCCCGGCCTGGCCTATATTTCAAGGTATGCCACTGGCCGCGATTATCACAGGCTGCTGCGTCAGCGTCTGCGGAAACTCGCCAACCGGATAGAATCAGTGACCGGGCAGTTCCGCTATCGTGCCTTTGTCGACAGCGCACCGGTGCTGGAAAAGGCGCTGGCAAGGAATGCAGGTCTCGGCTGGATCGGTAAACACAGCAATCTGATTAATAAAAAGGCAGGGTCGTGGTTTTTTCTTGGCGAGATCTATACCGATCTGCCGCTGGTTATGGATCCAGCGCCGGCAGGCAGCCATTGCGGAACGTGCACGGCCTGTATTGATATATGCCCGACCAGGGCGATCGTTGGCCCCTTCAGGGTCGATGCCCGGCGCTGCATCTCCTACCTTACTATCGAACTGCGGGGCCCCATTCCCGAGGCCTACCGTGCCCTGATCGGCAACCGCATCTTTGGCTGTGATGATTGCCAGCTGGCCTGTCCCTGGAACCGGTTTGCAAAAGTGACGCCGGAACCGGATTTCCGCATCCGTAACGGACTGGATGCCCCGTTACTGACGGACCTGTTCAACTGGACCGAGGCAGAATTTTTGCAACGCACTCAAGGGACGGCGATCCGTCGTATCGGTTACGAATCCTGGTTACGCAATATCGCCGTGGCGCTGGGCAATGCGCCCACGACCCGGGAGGTAATCAGGCACCTTGCCGGGAAAAAAGACCATCCATCAGGACTGGTCAGGGAGCATGTTTACTGGGCCCTGCGCCGGCATAAACAAGAATGCTGACTTGATATCAACCGAGGCTGGACAGTAAAGTCATTGCCTGTCCCGTCTTCCGCCCTGTGCAGCCTCGAACCGATTTACTGGATAAACCGGATGGCCCATGGATAGCGGTAGCGCACCCCGTCATTGGACTTCATCGAGGCCATAATCACCACGACGATCTCATAAATACAGAGCACACCAATTAACAGGAAACCAATAAACACAAACATCAAGACAAAAGAGATAATAAAGGCAATCAACATGGTGAGCTGGAAATTAAGGGATTCCTTGCCCTGGTCATCGACGAAGGGCATCTCCTCTTTTTTGATCAGCCAGATAATCAACGGGGCAAGGATACTGCCGAAAGGGATGATAAAACCGGAAAAGGCGGTGAGGTGGCAGAGCATGCCCCACATTCGTTCCTCTTTCTCCGGGACGGCGGTCACTTCTGTTTCCTGGTTCATCTTCAACTCCTTATATATTGATTGATATTTAGGGAAGCCCTGATTAATTCATCCATGAATTATCAGGGCACGAAAAGCAAAAAATGTGATTTTTGTTTTTCTCACATAATCAATGCAATGATCAGCATTGATTATGGCAGCACATCCCTGTGCTGCAGGAAACCCTGATTTAATCAGGGTTTCCTTAGGGTTCCCTTGTAGATTACCCCGGCAACACCGGCATCAGTATTTATGCCTGTCATCGGCAACAATAACAATAGCGCTTAAAATCCAGATTTGCCCTGACAGTGATTCCTGTCTGATAAAGAAGTTCGCTGGTTTGTACAGGACCAATCTCTTTTCTCTCCCTCATTCCGTTCCTGTTGTATGCTCTTTCCCTGCCGGGTCTATCTCCCTGTCGCGGTCATGCTCGTCCATGATCGCAATGGCGGATAAGGTTTTATCGAGCCAGTCACGGATGTGTTTTACCAGCACCGGTTCAAAGCCGGTAATGCTGTGATCCGCATCCTTTATTTCAACCTGTTGATACGCATGGTTGCCACCCTTCCTGGCGGCCAGGCGCCGGTCTGCAACGGTAGCAGTGACGCTTTCAAGATCACGACTGCCATAAATATCGAGGACAGGTATTTTTATTTTTTCAATCCGGGCCAGGATGTCCAGTGTCGGGTTCAGGAATTTCTGTGACTGTATCCCGATACTGACAAAGGCCAGTATATCGTTCCCGGTGGTCCCGGCCAGATATTCTGCCCCGATGGCGGCGCCAAAACTGTGGCCGATAATGACGATATGGGAAAACCCCATGTCATGCAGCAGGCGCACCGCGGCCCCTGTCCTCTGCCCTGCCTCCTGCAGGGTATTCCCGTAATCGGCGACCGGCGTTTCCGGCGCCAGTACGGGTAGCTGTATGGAAAGTGTTGACCATCCGAGTTCCGGCAGGGATGTCCGCAAGGGCGAGATCACCTCCGGCCAGTCCGGGTGCGCCCCCATCCCATGCAGGATGATCGCCGCCCCTTTTGCGAGATTGGCCGTCTGTCCTGTATACAGGGTAAGAAACCGGCTGTTGGCCGCCTGGCACCAGATAACCTCACCGTCACTGGTATTTTCATCCAGATTTTCCGCAATTTCTGCTTCCCACTCGCGGTCGATATCCCCTGCCGGCGCAAGGGTTGCGGAAACTGCCAACAGTTGTGTGGTTAGAAGCCTTGCCAGGAACTGGGTCTTCATGCCGTCTACTGTATCGTTGCCATCAGTGTGAAGGCAAGCGCCAGGTCCTTCCTTACGTGTACAGATATGGCTATGCCAGGCGTGATCGGGTAAAGTTGCGCTCTTTGCGACAGTGGCGGAAATCACAACACAGACGGCCATGCAAGACTACGTTATTGCCCCTTCCATTTTGTCCGCAGATCTGGCCCGCCTGGGTCAGGAGGCGTCCCGGGTCCTGGAGGCCGGCGCCGATTTTATCCATGTGGATGTGATGGACAATCACTACGTCCCGAACCTGACCTTCGGTCCCATCGTGGTGGAGGCATTGCGCAATTATGGCATCAAGGCGCCGCTGGATGTGCATCTGATGATCAGGCCGGTGGATCGGATTATTCCGGATTTTGCACGGGCCGGGGCGACCTATATCACCTTCCATCCGGAGGCCAGTGATCATATCGACCGCAGCCTGCAACTGATCCGTGATCATGGCTGCAAACCAGGACTGGTGTTCAATCCGGCAACCCCGCTCGATTATCTTACGCATGTCCTCGACAAGATTGATATGGTGTTGCTGATGTCGGTAAATCCGGGTTTCGGGGGCCAGGTCTTTATCAACAGTGCGCTCGATAAGCTGAAGGCGGTGCGCAGGCTCATCGATGACAGCCGGCGTGATATCCGCCTCGAGATCGATGGTGGTGTCAGGATTGACAATATCCGCCAGATAGCGGAAGCGGGTGCGGACACCTTTGTCGCGGGGTCATCGATATTCGGTAGTGATGATTACAAGGGCACACTGCAGGACATGCGCGCAGAGCTTGCCAGGACCGCGTCCTGACATTTAATAAGCCCGGTTTCCTGTCATGGCCTTATCAACCCCCGACATGGTCTTGCTCGATCTGGATGGTACCCTGGTCGACAGCGTCCCGGATCTGGCCTGGTCCCTCAACCGGACACTGGCAATCATTGGTCTGCCTGGACACGAGATCGAAAGGATCCGGGGCTGGATCGGCCTTGGCATTGAACACCTCATCCGCTGCGCCCTTGCCGGCGGACCAGGCGCAGGGCCGGATCCATCCCTGTTCGAGCGGGCCTTGCCCGTCTTCCTTGAGGTCTATGGGGAAAATGCCTGTGTACACAGTCATTGTTATCCGGGCGTGCAGGAAGGCATCGACTATCTGAAAGGAAAAGGCATCGACCTCGGCTGCGTCACCAACAAACGCGCACAATTTGCGGAATCGATCCTGAAAAAACTTGGCCTGCTGGATGACTTCGGTATAGTCGTTGCCGGAGATACCCTGCCGAAACGGAAACCCGATCCAATGCCCCTGCTGCACGCCGCCCGTCATTTCCATGTGGCGCCGGAAAACGCCCTGATGATCGGGGATTCCTGCAAGGACGTGGAGGCGGCACGTGCCGCCGGTTTCCAGGTCCTGTGCGTTACCTACGGTTACAATTTCGGCCGGGACATACGGGATGCCGGACCGGATGCCGTGGTCGATTCCCTGGCCGAATTACCCTCATTGATTTAAGAATACGTACCATGGCACATATCACAAGGGAAGAATTCGCTCGCCTGGCCGGTGCAGGCTATAACCGCATCCCGCTCATGCGGGAGGTACTGGCCGATCTGGATACGCCGCTGAGCACCTATTTGAAACTGGTGGACGGCCCCTATTCCTACCTGCTGGAATCGGTGCAGGGCGGGGAAAAATGGGGGCGTTATTCCATCATCGGTCTGCCGGCCACCACCGTGCTGCGTGTGTGTGGCCATACCCTGTCTGTTGAAGAGGGCGGCCAGGTCGTTGAACAACGGCAGATACGGGACCCCTTGCACGAGATCGAAACACTCCAGCGGCAATTCAGGGTGCCGGTCATCCCGGGCATGCCACGTTTCACCGGTGGTCTGGTCGGTTATTTCGGCTATGACTGTGTACGCTACATCGAACCGTGTCTTGCCAATAATGGCAAGGCCGATCCCCTGGGTTGCCCGGACATCCTGCTCATGGTGTCAGAGCAGATGATCGTGTTCGATAACCTGAGCGGCAAGCTGTATCTTATCGTGCTGGCCAACCCGGAGCAGGAAAACGCCTATGACAAGGCGATTGCCACACTGAACATATTCAAACAGAAACTGCTGCACAAGCCGGTGCAGCCGGCGACCGGGTTCAGCCCGCGCTCGGTCCATGAGGCGGATTTTGTCTCCGGTTTTACACAGCAAAGATTTGAGCAGGCGGTAGAGGCCATCAAGCATTACATCGTCGAGGGCGATGCCATGCAGGTGGTGCTGTCGCAACGCCTTTCCATCCCGTTCACGGCCCCCTCGATCAATCTGTATCGGGCCCTGCGTTGTTTGAATCCTTCCCCGTACATGTATTTCCTGGACCTGGACGACTTCCAGATCGCCGGCTCGTCGCCGGAGATCCTGGTCAGGCTGGAAGACAATGTCGTGACGGTACGTCCGATTGCGGGTACCCGCCCGCGGGGGGCGACGGAAGGGGAGGATCAGGCACTGGAACGGGAGCTGCTGCAGGACCCCAAGGAACTGGCGGAGCACCTGATGCTGATCGACCTCGGCCGTAATGATGTCGGGCGGGTTGCGGAGATGGGCAGCGTGGCACTGACGGAAAAGATGATCATTGAACGCTATTCCCATGTCATGCACATCGTCTCCAATGTCACCGGCAGGCTGAAGGCCGGGATGACGGCGGTAGATGTCCTGCGTGCCACCTTCCCGGCCGGGACGGTTTCCGGTGCCCCCAAGATCCGTGCCATGGAGATCATCGATGAACTCGAGCCGGTCAGGCGGGGCATCTATGCCGGGGCGGTCGGCTATCTGTCCTGGGCGGGCAACATGGATACCGCCATCACCATCCGCACCGCCGTGATCAAGGACCAGATGCTGCACATACAGGCCGGGGCCGGTATCGTCGCAGACTCGGTGCCGCGTCGGGAATGGGATGAGACCATGAACAAGGGACGCGCCATCTTCCGTGCTGTAACCCTGGCGGAGAATGGGTTAATCTGATATCTGGATTTTTACCACAGAGAGCACAGAGATAATTAGAGGTTTTTCATTGACTAATAACAAGGTTGATTCTGAATGCTGCTCATGATCGACAACTATGATTCCTTCACCTATAACCTGGTGCAGTATTTCGGTGAGCTGGGGGAGGAGGTCAGCGTCTATCGCAATGACCAGATCACGGTGGCGGAGATCGCCGCCCTCGCCCCGCAACGGATCGTCATCTCGCCCGGCCCGTGCACGCCGAACGAGGCCGGGATCTCCATCGATGTCATCCACTATTTCAAGGACAGGGTCCCGATCCTGGGCGTATGCCTCGGGCACCAGAGTATCGGTCAGGCCTTTGGCGGCCGCATCGTCCATGCCGGCGAGATCATGCATGGCAAGACCTCCGAGATCTATCATAACCACCAGGATGTATTTGCCGGTATCGAGATCCCGTTCACGGCGACCCGCTATCATTCCCTGGTGATTGACAAGCAGACCGTGCCGGACTGCCTGGAGGTGACCGCCTGGACCCAGAAGGACGATGGCTCGCTGGACGAGATCATGGGGGTCAGACACAGGACCTGTCCGGTTTCTGGCGTGCAGTTTCACCCGGAATCCATCCTGACCTCGTACGGTCACGAGCTGCTGCAAAACTTTCTCGACAAGAAAACCGCCTGATCCGGTCACCTGCCCGCGCCGAGGACTCGATGGATATTCAACAGGCAATCCGGTATGTGACAGAGGGCCGCGACCTCAGCCGTGCGGAGATGCGCTCGGTGATGCAGGCGATCATGCAGGGGGAAACGACCCCGGCCCAGATCGGCGGTTTCCTGGTCGGCCTGCGCCTCAAGGGGGAGACCGTCGACGAGATCACCGCCGCCGCCGAGGTCATGCGGGAACTGGCGGCCAGGGTCAGCGTATCCGCTGAGTACCTGGTGGATACCTGCGGTACCGGCGGAGACGGCGCCAATACCTTCAACATTTCCACGACCGCGGCGTTGGTGGCCGCTGCCGCCGGTGCCAGGGTGGCTAAACACGGGAACCGATCGGTGTCCGGCAAGTCCGGCAGCGCCGATGTCCTGGAGGCGGCCGGGGTCCGGCTGGACCTGTCACCGGCGCAGGTGGCCGAATGTATCCACCGCACCGGCATCGGCTTCATGTTTGCCCCGGCGCACCACAGCGCCATGAAACATGCCATCGGCCCGCGGCGTGAACTCGGGATACGCACCCTGTTCAATGTCCTCGGCCCCCTGACCAATCCCGCCGCTGCCCCGAACCAGGTACTGGGTGTCTTCGGCGAGGTCTGGCTGGAACCGTTGGCGCAGGTGCTGCGACAACTGGGAAGCCGGCACGTACTGGTCATCCACGCCCAGGACGGCATGGACGAGATCAGCCTCGCCGCCCCGACCACCATCGCTGAATTGCGGGACGGGGATATCCGTAGCTATGAAATCACACCGGAACAGTTTGGTCTTGAGCGAAGTGCCACCGATGCGCTGGTCGTGGGCAGCAGCAAAGACAGTCTGGCCATGCTGCATTCTGTGCTGAATAATCAGCCGGGTCCGGCCCGGGACATCGTCTGCCTGAATGCCGGTGCCGCGATCTATGCCGCCAATATCACCGGCAGCCTGGAAGCAGGTGTCATCAGGGCGGATGCGGCCATTGCCAGCGGTGCGGCCAGGGACAAACTGGTGCAATTCATTGCCTGTACCAACGAGTTGGCGGCCTGAAACGGAGGGCATTCGGGTGCAAAAAACACCAGACCTGTTAAAAACCATCCTTGACCACAAGGCCGGCGAGATCCGGGATCGCCGTGCGGCGATCGCGCTGGCGGATCTGAGGCAACAGGCGCTGGACTGCCCATCCGGGCGTGGCTTTACCTCCGCCATCCGGCAGACCATTCATAACCATGCGCCGGCCATCATCGCCGAGCTGAAAATGGCCTCCCCCAGCCGGGGCGTGATCCGCAAGGATTTTCACCCAGGGCAGATTGCCCAATCCTTTGCCGATGCCGGGGCGACCTGTCTTTCCGTCCTCACGGATATCCGCTTTTTTCAGGGCTCGGATGCCTTTCTGCAGCATGCGCGTGACGCCTGTGTCCTGCCCGTCCTGCGCAAGGATTTCCTGATCGACCCCTATCAGGTGTTCGAGTCCAAGGTGATCGGTGCCGACGCTGTCCTGCTCATCGTTGCGGCGCTGTCGGACCTGCAGCTGCAGGAACTGGCGGGCACAGCCGCTGAACTGGGCCTGGATGTCCTGGTCGAGGTGCATGATCGGGAGGAACTGGAACGGGGACAGATGTTGAGGACGCCCCTGATCGGCATCAATAACCGTAATCTGCACACCTTCGAGATTGATCTCGACATCACCCTCGGCCTGTTGCCCGATGTGTTTCCGGATCGCATCGTGGTGACGGAAAGCGGGATCCATTCCCGGCTGGAACTGATGCGGATGCGCAGACTCGGGGTCCATGCGTTTCTCATCGGGGAACTGTTCATGCAGGCCGCCGATCCGGGCGCGAAACTGAAGGAATTAATTGCTGAGTGACCCCTGTAGTCAATAGCCATGCTGAAAGAGATCAAAAACGTCAGACAGATCGAAGGGGAGCCCACCCGCCGCTGGTTTTCCGACCCGGCGCTGGACCTGTTCGTCTGGTATGGCGACGCTGATGACATCATCAAATTCCAGCTCTGTTACGGCAAGGGCGCCAATGAACATGCGCTGACCTGGAGCCGCAGCTCCGGATACAGTCATCATGGTGTCGATGACGGTGAGGGCGGGATCTATGAGATGAAATGCACGCCGATCCTCGTACCGGACGGCGCCGTGGATATCGAGAACGTATGCGGACTGTTTAGCGGGCTTGGCCGGAAGATCGATCATGATATCTTCGAATTCGTCATCACACACATCAAGGCATATCAACAGACATAAACCATCGCGGGAGAAAACCCATGACACGATCTTGCCAACCCGTATTGTCCGCCCTGTTACTGGCCTGTGTATTATCAGGTATGAATACACTTGTTCACGCACAAGAACTGTCCCAGCTGTGGGCGACGGACGGCTTCAGCAATCCGGAATCGGTGGTCTACGACATCACGTCGGATGCAATCTATGTCTCCAGCGTCAACGGTGCCGCCATGGAGAAGGACGGCAATGGCTTCATTTCGAAGGCAGGCCCGGATGGCGCGCTCCTGGAACGGGACTGGGTCAGCGGACTCAATGCCCCCATGGGGCTGGCGGTGCATGGCAGCAAACTCTATGTCGCGGATATCGATAGCCTGATCGAGATCGACATCCCCTCGGCCATGCTCACAAATCGCTATGCCGTTGCCGATGCCAGGTTCCTCAACGATGTCACCGCCACCGACAACGGGGATATCTATGTCACGGATATGTTGCTGAACCGCATTCATCGCCTGCACAACGGACAGTTTGAGGTCTGGCTGGAAAGCCCGGAACTCGAATCACCGAACGGGGTGCTGGCCGAAGGCGATCACCTCATCGTTGGTGCCTGGGGCGTGATGACCGAAGGATTCAACACCGACCGGCCGGGGCATCTTAAGATCGTGTCCCTCACGGACAAGACCATCCGGAGCCTCGGTGACGGGTCACCCATCGGCAATCTCGATGGCGTGGAGGGCGATGCGAGTGGCGG
>MGXK01000056.1:0-1235 GCA_001802375.1 Gammaproteobacteria bacterium RBG_16_51_14 | reverse complement strand
GCACGTGGACCCCACCGGCAAGGCCGAAGTCCTGCTCAACCTCGGGGAGGGCAGCGCCGATCATGATTTCATCAGGGAGGAGGACCTGATCCTGATCCCGATGATGAAGGACAATCGGCTCCTCGCCTACCGGGTGAACCGGCAAGAATAATGAATTGGATTGAGATCGGAAAAAATTAATCGAATATCTTTGTGGTTTTTACGGAATCTGACCTCGAACCTATTCATTAGACATCAGGTGGCGAGACGCGCTAGAATTTCCGCATCAGATTTGAATGGAGTCCAGATCATGAACACACAACTCTTACAGCAAGCACGTGTGCTCGACATTGACGAACAGATCGAGCTGGTTGAAGCCATTTGGGACGGAATCGTTAGTCGCGGTGCCGCGCCAGCGTTGACAGAAGCGCAGAAAACGGAACTTGACCGCCGCCTCGCAGATCATCTGGCAAATCCAAACGATGTAGTTTCCTGGAGCGAAATAAAGGCGGAAGCTATTGCCAAAATCAGGCAATGAGCCTGCCCATCGCGTTTCATCGCGCTGTCAGTGCAGAGTTCATCGAAGCAAGTGCATGGTATGAAAGCAAGCGACTCGGCCTGGCTCTTGAGTTCATGACTGAGATTGAACGTTGCGTATTGCTGGCATCTGAACACCCTCTCCAGTTTGCCGTTGTCCGCAAGGACATTCGGCGTGTCGTCGCCAATCGTTTTCCATACAACGTTTATTTTCGTGCGGAGAAACAACGCATTGTTGTCTTGGCGGTATTTCATTGCAGCAGAGATCCCGCCATTTGGCTGGCCAGAGCCTAACCCTGCGATCAAACGGGACTGCACAAAAGCGAGATGGCCGCCTATATAACATCATCAGCCAATAGGCACCAGTTATGCGAGGGCAAGGGTAAATAACAAGGGGAATAATGCTGCTGAAAATCAGGGATTTGATAGCGGAACTGAACGGACTGGTTTCGAGAACCGGGGATGTAAAGGCAGTCATCGTAATTTTATTCAGCCGAATGCCACCGAACCTATTGATCCTGACCCTATTGATTGATGGCGACCTACTTTTCTTTAAAGAAAAGTAGGCAAAAGAACCTTTCCCCGATGCCTTGGTCTACGACTCCCCGTTCTGTTCATAATCGCTTACGCGTCGCCCACAGGACTCATCCCTGATCCAGTGGGCTAAAGCGCACTTCCATGTGCGCTTTTCGCTATCGATTATAAACAGAACGGCAAGG
>MGXK01000055.1:74487-76708 GCA_001802375.1 Gammaproteobacteria bacterium RBG_16_51_14 | reverse complement strand
TCGGCAAACCGGTCGTAGGCTATATCGCTGGAGTAACTGCTCCTCCGGGGAAACGGATGGGTCACGCCGGGGCGATTATCTCTGGCGGAAAGGGCACCGCCGATGACAAATTTGCGGCACTGGAAGCCGCTGGCGTCAGGACCGTGCGCTCACCCGCCGAGATTGGTTCTGCAATGGCAGCCAGTCTGAACACCTGAACTGCAATTATCAGAACAGCGTATAGATAAACGGGGCAACAGCAGAACCCTGGGCGAATATAATCAGTCCTCCCAGCAACAGGAGGACAATGATGACTGGTGCGAGCCAGAATTTTTTGCGCTCGCGCATGAAGAGCCAGAGGTCCCTTATCAGATCAATCATTTCAGAAAGGTCGTTCCAGTGTTTCTCTTGATCGGTACTGACTTTGCCGACGATAGGACAGTTTGCCGGGATCAGGTTTAAGCTGCATCATGTCCCGTCCACGTAAACGCATCATCAGTCCCATCGGCGTAATGATCAGATAAAATACGACACCAAGCAATAACGGGGTTGTAATACGGTTCATAAACGAACCGAATCGCAGCCATGAAATGTATATAGTTTTCAGTGTCAGGGGTGAAATCAGCGCCCACAGGACAAGCACAGCAGCCAGCAGCCATGGCCAGTACGGGAATGCGGTTTCAAGCAGCCAGGGGAACAACAGGCCAAACAGGCCTGCAATCAGGCAGCCTGTTACCAGGCCAAATCGTTTCAAATCATTGCGATCAGGTTCCATCTGACTATCTTTCATAACCATTTTTCAATCCAGTCCATATTCTGCCTGCCAGTTATCATTATCATTAAACTTTGCCTGATCCCCTTTGTACAGCAGACAGTTTTCCAGAATGAGATAATCCATTTCAGTACGCATAAAACAGCGATAGGCATCTTCGGGAGAACAGACTATCGGTTCCCCCCTGACATTGAACGATGTATTTACCAGCACAGCATAACCGGTGCGGTGTTCAAACTGTTTCAGTAATTCATAATAACGGGGATTTGTCTCCCTGTGCACCGTCTGGATGCGGGCTGAAAAATCAACATGGGTCACGGCGGGTATATCTGACCTGGGCAGATTGAGTTTGTCGATACCGAAAAACTTCACGCCTTCTTCTCCAATGGGGATACGCCGGTCTTGTTTCACATCTGCAACAAACAGCATATAGGGGCTGATATGTTCCATCTCAAAATAATCACCGACCCGGTCGTGGAGTACTGACGGGGCGAACGGACGGAAGGATTCCCGGTATTTAATCTTCAGATTCATGATTTTCTGCATCGTCTTGCTGCGCGGATCACCCAGGATGGAACGTCCCCCCAGGGCCCTTGGACCAAACTCCATCCGCCCCTGAAACCATCCCACAATACTGCCGGCTGCCAGTATCTCCGCTGCTTTCGGGAGCAGTACTGCATCAGGCAGTTCCGTATAGACGGCACCGCTGGAATCAAGCCATACCTTTATCCGTTGATTACAGTAGGCAGGTCCGAGAAAGGCGCCAGACATGCTATCCCGTGAATTCGGATCCCGTGGATTCTCAAGATATTCGTACCATACGGTCAGGGCTGCGCCAATTGCCCCTCCAGCATCACCCGCCGCCGGTTGTATCCAGATGTCTTTGTACAGGCCCTCGCGTAACAGCCTGCCGTTTGCGACACAGTTGAGTGCAACACCACCGGCCAGGCATAAATTGTCAACATCATATTCATGCCGGATTGTTCGCGCCAGCCTCAATACAATCTCTTCAGTAACAGATTGTATGGAGGCCGCGATATCCATTTCGCGTTGTGTCAACGGTGACCCCGGCTGCCGGGGCGGACCATCAAACACCCGGTCAAATCGATTGCTGGTCATACTCAAACCGACGAGATAATTGAAATAACGCATATTCATGCGGAAGGTACCATCATCCTTGAGATCCAGTAATTCACCCTGAATAACATCTGCATAACGCGGTTCACCGTAGGGTGCCAGGCCCATTAACTTGTATTCTCCTGAATTCACCTTAAACCCTGTGAAGTAGGTAAAGGCGGAATATAAAAGACCCAGTGAGTGTGGAAAATCAAGCTGCCACCCCGGTCTGAGGGTATTTTCTTCTCCCAGCCATACGCTGGTCGTCGCCCATTCGCCCACCCCATCCATGCACAGGACGGCGGCTTGTCTGAACGGGCTGGGGAAAAAGGCAGAGGCCGCGTGAGACTGATG
>MGXK01000055.1:71209-74437 GCA_001802375.1 Gammaproteobacteria bacterium RBG_16_51_14 | reverse complement strand
AATTGCTGCCAGCTCTTTTTTCAGTGTGGTTTTCAGGTATAGCTTCTCTTTCAGCCAGACCGGCATCGCCGTGACAAATGACCTGAAACCACTGGGAGCAAATGCGAGGTAGGTTTCAAGCAGTCTGTCAAATTTCAATATTGGCTTGTCGTAAAATACCAGATAATCCATAGACGTCAGCGACAGATTCGCCTCATCCAAGCAATATCGGACGGCCTGCGCAGGAAATACGGCATCATGCTTTTTTCTGCTAAAGCGCTCTTCCTGTGCCGCCGCGATGATATTGCCATCGCAGACCAGCGCAGCCGCACTGTCGTGGTAATAGGCAGAGATTCCAAGGATACTGGTCATAGGCAAATGGAAGGGGATCCCTGAATTCCGGAAATCAGGTTTTACCTGTCAATTTGATGTCACGGATGTTTCTGTGACCTCGATAAATGAGTCCTGTCAACGCCCTTGACTTTATTCCTATTATACTTTCGCGCGGCATGTTCAAGGCCAGCTTTTCCGGGTCATCCACAATCCAGTATTCGCCTTTCTCAACGTATACTAATGTGATTATGATCTCGTCTATTGATAAATCCGCATAAAATCCATCCTGCAAGGGCAGCAATGACGGACCAACAGCCTGCGCCAATACCGTTCCGATTACACGGTAACCGGCCTCTAAAGGATGTCCATCATCATCACCTGGATAAAGTACAACAGGACGCAGCGCCTCCTCCTGCAAGGTAGTAACGACATCGACATACATGACACCTTCAATGGCCTTTAAGCCTTTTGAAAAGTTTTCTACCCTCGTTTTCTCATCTCTGATAAGGGCCTGGTAGGCCGGATTTGCCTCTATCTGCTCATTCTCAATCTTTCTGGAATAAACGAGTTCCTTGGTTGGAATGATGGTGAAAACAATCTGAACATTTTCTTTACGTGCAATAGTCGTCATTTTTCTCGCTATATTCAGCATGGCCAGATAGCCTGCATCTACCGCAGGATGCCTTTTATTGGACGCATGGCGCAGGGCCGGGGTAAAGATTGTTTTCACACCATCGGAAAATGAAACCGGCCATTGCTCGCTTTCGGGTGCCGGGAAAGCCACATCAGGGGCATCTTCCTTGCTCAGTTTCAGATCTGGAATAAACTCATGCCACATATCTGACCCATAGACCAGAGAAAATGTCTCCAGTGGATCATTACCGCTGTAGAACGCAACAATGATTACTCTTGGGGAAAAAACAGGTGTCTTCGCCAATGCATAGCCATATTGCACGGCACCCCAGCCCCCCGTTGCCATGGAGTAGACAGACACACCTGCCGGCAGATTTTCCCGGAAGTAATGCGGCCAGTTTTTCTGCATAATCACATTATTACCATAGGTCTGGCTGTCACCGATAATGATGATATCCGCATTATTCGGGACGGCCTCGTTTCTAAAACCAAGCAGATCATTTGGGCCCAGGGACCCCATATCAGGGAAAAATTGTTGACCCCGATTTACAACAAAGGGATCTTTCAGGGTAAATTTACTTGAAAAAAGATCTTCTTTCTTAAAGATATGCTCATAATACGGAACCACTTCCTTGCTCGATCTGACCAGCACCATGTCACCGGAAATACCGAGCAGGGATGGTTGCAGCCATCGGATAAGCAATAATGCCATGGCAAGCGTTACAATCGTGCTTGCCATCAATAAAATCATCTCGGAACGGTGAATTTTCATATTTTGCCACTATTTCAAATCCGGATTGGAAAATACACTACCTCAGTAAAAATACGCAAGCGGGTGAATTCCTAGTAAAATTCATATGTACACAGAAACCATCTGGTTATCTATTCATGGCTAAAAGCAAAATCCGCCTGGCGCTCGCCCAGTTAAACCTCAAGGTCGGGGATATTACCGGTAATACCGTACAGATCATCAACACCATCCAGCAGGCCCGTGATCATCTGAATGCCGATATCGTTATCTTTCCGGAACTGAGCATAACCAGTTATCCCCCTGAAGACCTGTTGCTCAGGCCCGCATTGTATGAACGCGTCAACCAGTCACTCCAGCAGATTCTTTCCGCAGCTAACGGGATTGATGTGCTCCTCGGCTATCCGGAAAAAATGGATACCGGCACATTCAATAGCTGTAGTCTGCTGCGGGATGGCCATATTGCTGCTACCTACCATAAGCAAATCCTGCCCAACTACAGTGTGTTCGATGAAAAACGCTACTTCCAACCGGGGCAATCCACCTGCATGATCGAAACCGGGGACAGGATGACAGCACTCAGTATCTGTGAAGATATCTGGGAACCTGGGCCTGCCCGTCAGGCCAGTGCCGGAGGGGCTGCCATGCTGCTCAATATCAATGCCTCGCCCTATCACATCGACAAACTGAAGGACCGGGAGGAAATGATCAAGACACGGGCAAGGGAAACAGGTATGCATATTGTGTATGTAAATCTGGTTGGTGGACAGGATGAACTGGTTTTTGATGGTGGGTCGATGGTCATTGACAGGAAGGGCAATCTCCTGTTTCGTGCGCCTCAATTTGAAACAGGCCTTTATGTTGTCGAACTGGACACGCATAAAAACGAGTTTTGCCCTATGCCAGAAACAGTTGCCCCGTCTCCGGACAGGGAAGGCAACATCTACCAGGCACTGGTGCTGGGGGTAAGGGATTATGTCCATAAAAATAACTTTAAAGGGGCCATCATCGGCCTGTCTGGCGGCATTGATTCGGCACTGACACTCTGTATCGCCGTCGAAGCATTGGGAAACGGGAATGTGGAAGTACTCATCATGCCATCAAGATACACCGCGCCAATGAGCATTGAAGATGCAAAACTACAGTCAAATACCCTTGGTGTATCCCATCACAGCATCGCCATTGAAAGGCCCTTTAGCGCCTTCAGTGAGGTCCTTAAACCGGTTTTTTCGGATCTGCCGGAAGATACGACCGAGGAAAATATACAGGCCAGGTGTCGCGGGACCTTGCTCATGGCCGTATCCAACAAGACCGGAAAACTGGTCCTGACAACCGGAAACAAGAGCGAGCTGGCAGTTGGCTATGCAACACTGTATGGGGATATGGCCGGCGGTTTCGCCCCGTTAAAAGACGTCCCCAAGACCCTGGTATACCAGCTGGCCGCCTGGCGCAACACACATGGCATGGTAATTCCCCGGCGTGTGATTGATCGTCCTCCCTCGGCTGAACTGAAGGCCGATCAGGTGGATGCGGAT
>MGXK01000055.1:39585-71195 GCA_001802375.1 Gammaproteobacteria bacterium RBG_16_51_14 | reverse complement strand
TGACATCCTGGATGGCATACTTGAGCAATATGTTGAGATGGATCGCAGCCCCGGTGAGATTATCAATGCCGGTTATCATGCCGAGACCGTCAGAAAGGTAGTGATGCTGGTGGATCGTAATGAATACAAACGCCGCCAGGCAGCCCCCGGTGTGCGCATCAGTAAACGTGCCTTTGGCCGGGATCGCCGCTATCCGATTACCTCAGGCTACAGCGAAGTTGATTTGCCCTGAAACGGGTCCAGGGTGTTATTTAACTACTATCTCCTGAACCTCTTCAAGACCGGGATGATTGGGATAATTCAGTTGCAACACCCTGACCGCATCCTGTGACAGATCATCCATTTCCAGCACCTTATAGGCCTTTGCCATTAACACGAGTGCGTCCGGGATTGCCGGTGTGCGGGGATAATTTTCAACCACATAACGTGCACGGTTTGCCGCCGCAACAAATGCCCCGCGCCGCATATAGTAATTGGCGACATGTACCTCATGCTGGGCGAGATTATTGCGCAAATAGGTCATCCGTTGTCTGGCATCCTCTGCGTACTCACTCTCGGGAAAACGCTTTAACATTTCCGATAAATCCTGAAATGATTGTAGTGCCGCACCGGGATCCCGTTGTGAGGAATCAATGCTGACAAACCGGTCAGCGATTCCCTTGCCACGGTTAAAATTGGTCAATCCCTTCAAATAATAGGCATAATCGACATGGGAATTCTGCGGATAGAGCTTGATGAAGCGGTCACAGGTAGCCACGGCTGAGTCGTGATCTTCATTCTTATAGTACGCATACGCCAGATCCAGCATGGATTGCTGTGCATAGATGCCAAACGGAAACCTCGTTTCGAGTTTCTCGTAATGCTCGATGGCCTTGGTGTAATAGCCGGAGTCAAGTGCGCCCTTGGCTTCGGCATAGAGTCGTTCCGCTGTCCAGGTTTCAGACGGGTCTTCCTTGTCCTTAAAATAGGAACACCCACAGCTCATCAGGACTACGAGCAGGATTAATAATCGGTACATAGGCATGTGTTCAAGATTATCTCAATCAGCAGGGCAGGGCAAAGTTGAAATTTCAGGGTTTTTCATGTCGCCATTGATACACGTATTCTTTCATGAATGACAAGTTAACACTGGCAGTGGTAATTACCGCTGAACTCTCGGGGAAACGCCTGGATCAGGCGCTGGCAACGGTGTTTCCCGAACATTCACGCTCACGCCTGCAGCAGTGGATAAAAAATGGCTGCGTATTCGTAAACGACCGGCGCCTGCGCCAGCGTGATCCTGTCCATGCGGGCGATTGTATCACGATAACGACCGAGACGGTCGTTGCCGCACCCTGTTGTGCAGAGGCCATCCCCTTGCAAATCCTTTATGCGGACGGGGAGGTCATCGTCCTGAACAAACCGGCCGGTATGGTTGTGCATCCTGGTGCAGGAAACCGTGAGCATACCCTGCTCAACGCCCTGTTGCATTATGATCCGGGACTGGGCCGGTTACCACGTGCCGGGATCGTACAGAGGCTGGACAAGGA
This sequence comes from Gammaproteobacteria bacterium RBG_16_51_14, assembly GCA_001802375.1. GTDB lineage: Bacteria > Pseudomonadota > Gammaproteobacteria > Eutrophobiales > Eutrophobiaceae > RBG-16-51-14. The sequence continues at coordinate 69,666 of MGXK01000055.1, read as the reverse complement.
TACCACGGGAATCATGGTGGTCGCCCGCAATGCAGAGAGCCATACCTATCTGGTAAAACAGTTACAGGCCAAATGCATCAAACGTGAATACCTGGCCCTGGTAGCCGGTGTCATGACGGCAGGTGGAAAAGTAGAGAATCCGATTGGCAGGCATCCTGTCCATCGAACCCGCATGGCAGTATCCGGGAAAGGCAAACCTGCTGTAACGTATTTTCAGGTCATTAAAAAATATCCGGCACACACACTTGTTCGTGTGCAACTGGAAACCGGCCGTACCCACCAGATCCGCGTTCATATGGCCTCCATACACTATCCCGTCGTCGGGGATCCTGCCTATGGCGGCCGGGGACAACCGCCAGGGAACGCGAGTGACGCCGTCCGGCATGCGTTGCAGAAGTTCCGGAGACAGGCCTTGCATGCCTGTGCACTGGGTTTGACCCATCGAACGACAGGTCAACCCTGCTATTGGGAAGCACCACTCCCGGATGATTTCAGGTCTCTACTGCAGTTGCTGGATAATGAAAAACAGAAATAACCCTGATGCAGGCTGGTTACCCGCACAGTGGCCCGCGCCACACGGGATCCATGCAGGAACAACCACACGGTGTGAGGGGACAAGTCACCCCCCCTACGACCGGTTTAACCTGGCCATGCATGTCGGGGACAGACCGGCACAGGTTGACAGAAATCGCCGGATACTACGCGGTAACTTGCGATTACCTGCGGATCCTGTGTGGTTGGCACAGACCCACAGTAATCATGTCATCAGTGTCTCTTCTAATCTGCAGAATCCACCTGCTGATGGCGCCTGCACAGGAAAGGCAGGGATCGTCTGTGCCGTGCTGACGGCCGACTGCCTGCCGTTATTGCTATGTAATCATACAGGCACACAAATAGCGGCGATCCATGTCGGCTGGAAAGGTTATTGCGCCGGGATCATTGCCAATGCCATCCGTGCATTTCCGCCCGGCGAGTTACTGATGGCGTGGCTGGGTCCCTGTATCAGGGCTGATCACTATGAAGTAGGCGGTGATGTGTATGCAGCATGTGTGCGGTATATTGACACGGCAGGGGAGGCATTTATTCAAAACCGGACTGACCACTGGCTCGCCGACCTGGCACGGCTGGTAACACTCGATTTACACCGGTTCGGGGTCAATCAGATATATGACAGCAAGCTATGTACCTATACCGATGCAGATCGCTTTTTTTCACACCGGCGTAACGGGCAAACAGGTCGAATGGCCAGTTTAATCTGGATGGATACGCCATCATCAGCAGCCCATCAGAAGAACCAATAATCTGCCGGGGAACTGCAATCAAACAACCATAAGGGAATCTCATCATGGAAACCAGAAAAGATTCCGCGCAGTTTTCATTCAGTCATTGATTATTTTCCGGAATTCTGACCCATAGATCGTGCAACATAAAAGCCGGTAACGGCAACCGTTTCAGGCCTTGAATCGGGCGCTGGCGACCCCATCTACACAGTTACCCTGATTACCATATGAGACATGAGATGCGTCCGGATAAATTGACAACCCGATTTCAGACAGCGCTTGCAGATGCGCAAAGCCTTGCTGTCGGTCGTGATCACCAGTTCATCGAGCCGGTTCATGTCCTGACCGCCCTCCTCGATCAGGAAGGTGGAACACTTCCCCGGTTACTGGCTTCCTCCGGGATAAATGTAAATCAGCTGCGCTCACAGCTTGGTGTGCTGCTGGGCCGTCTGCCCACGGTCAAGGGTACAGATGGGGAGGTACATATTTCCAGGGATCTTGAACGCCTGCTTAACCTGACAGATAAATACGCACAGGAACGCAAGGATGGTTACATTTCAAGCGAGCTATTCGCATTGGCAGCACTGGAGGACAAGGGCCAGCTCGGAAACCTGATGCGGGCATGTGGTGCCGATAGAAACAAAATAGAACAATCGATTGAAAAAATCCGTGGTGGGCAGAAAATCAATGATCCGGGGGCAGAGGAAAACCGGCAGGCGCTGGAAAAATACACCATTGATCTGACTGCGCGTGCCGAACGCGGCAAACTTGATCCCGTCATCGGCAGGGATGAAGAAATCCGCCGGACCATCCAGGTACTGCAACGTCGTACAAAAAATAATCCCGTCCTGATCGGGGAGCCTGGCGTTGGTAAAACAGCAATTGTCGAAGGACTGGCCCAGCGCATTATCAATGCAGAAGTGCCTGATGCGATGAAGCACAAACGCCTGCTTGCACTGGACCTCGGCGCCTTGATTGCCGGTGCGAAATATCGTGGCGAATTCGAGGATCGCCTGAAGGCGGTGCTGAATGATCTGTCCAAACAGGAAGGCCAGATCATCCTCTTTATTGATGAGGTACATACGATGGTCGGTGCAGGCAAGGCGGAAGGCGCCATGGATGCCGGTAATATGCTAAAACCGGCACTGGCGCGCGGGGAACTCCATTGCATCGGTGCTACCACACTTGATGAATATCGTGAAAATATCGAAAAAGATGCGGCACTTGAACGCCGTTTTCAAAAAATACTGGTGGATGAACCCGGTATAGACGATACCATCGCTATCCTGCGGGGTCTCAAGGAACGCTACGAAGTCCACCATAAAGTCCAGATTACCGATCCGGCAATCGTTGCTGCTGCAACCTTGTCACATCGATATATCACTGATCGACAGTTACCCGACAAGGCCATCGACCTGATCGATGAAGCAGCCAGTCGCATCAGCATCGAAATGGATTCCAAGCCCGAGACAATGGACCGGCTGGAACGCCGTCTGATTCAGATGAAGATTGAGCGTGAGGCCCTGAAAAAAGAGACGGACGAGGCATCCGGCAAGCGGCAAAAAAAGCTGGAGGATGATATCAGAAAAACCGAACGTGAATATTCGGATCTGGAAGAAATCTGGATGGCCGAAAAGGCAGCACTGCAGGGGGCACACCAGATTAAGGAGAAACTGGAGCAGGCGCGGCTTGAATATGATACCGCCAGGCGGGCCGGCGATCTCAATCGCATGTCTGAATTACAGTACGGAATTATTCCTGCATTTGAAAAACAGATCAACATGGCGGCACAGGCCGGGATAAAGGACATGAAACTGCTGCGCAACAAGGTCACTGCCAAGGAAATTGCAGAAATTGTCTCTAAATGGACCGGGATACCGGTCACAAAAATGCTACAGGGTGAACGGGAAAAACTCCTGAACATGGAGACAGCCTTGCATAAGCGTGTGATTGGACAGGATGAAGCGGTGTCGACGATTGCGGATGCGATACGTCGTTCCCGTGCGGGTCTTTCCGATCCGAACCGTCCCAATGGCAGTTTCCTATTCCTTGGACCCACCGGGGTCGGCAAAACAGAACTTTGCAAGTCACTGGCTGAGTTTCTGTTTGATACCGAAGAAGCCATGGTCAGGATCGATATGTCCGAATTCATGGAAAAACATTCAGTGGCCAGATTGATAGGCGCCCCGCCTGGTTATATCGGCTATGAACAAGGCGGTTATCTGACTGAAGCGATTCGACGCAAACCGTATAGTGTGGTGCTGCTGGACGAGATTGAGAAGGCGCATCCCGATGTGTTTAACCTCCTTCTGCAGGTACTGGATGATGGTCGTTTGACCGATGGTCATGGGCGCACAGTCGATTTCCGCAACACGGTAATTATTATGACTTCCAATCTCGGGTCAGATCGGATCCAGGAAATGTCAAATGAGGCGGATTACGACACAATGAAATCGACGGTGATGGAAAAAGTGGCACAATATTTCCGGCCTGAATTTATCAACCGAATCGACGATGTCGTTGTTTTTCATGCACTGCAACATAAGCAGATCCGTGCCATTGCAGAAATTCAGATAAATCGTATCAGACAACGGCTGCAGGAACAGGAGATCACCCTAGAGGTCTCGCCTGCTGCGATGGATTTTCTGAGCAAGGCCGGTTTTGATCCGGTTTATGGGGCGAGACCGCTGAAACGTGCTGTACAGAACGAACTGGAAACCCCTCTCGCAAAAAAAATACTGGCCGGGTATTTCGGTGCCGGTGATGTGATAGCGGTGGATAGGGATGAGGACGCGTTGGCCTTTACGCGGGCGGCGGCCTCGGCGGCCTGAGTTTTACCTACATCCAATAGGATAGTTTGCGGTGATACAGGTTCATTACATCACCGCCAAGGGGCTATATCCTGCAAAATATTCCCTTCTCGAAGTTAAAACAGTTGGTTATTATTGCTATATAATCTACTATTTAGGCGACATTCTTCAGAACTACGGGTATTTTAAATCCGGCAATGGCAGTCACAACTAAAAAAATACACCTGAGCGGGCTTGCACGAAAACTGGTCGTTGATGGTTTGCTCGAGGAGGAGGTCGCTCACGACCATTTCCAGACCGCCCTCAAGAAGAAAAAACCCTTCGTCTCCTATCTCGTTGAAAATAAGCTGGTATCGAGCACCAGTATCGCACTTTCCGCAGCCCAGGAATTCGGTGCCCCCATGATGGATATCAATGCCATTGAACTGGAAGCTGACACCCTTAAACTGGTGAAGGAAGACCTTGTCAGAAAACATCATGCCCTGCCCCTGTTCAAACGTGGCAAACGTCTGTATCTCGCTGTCTCCGATCCAACCAATATGCAGGCCCTGGATGAGATCAAATTTGCCACCGGCATGAATACAGAGGCAATTATTGTCGAAGAAGACAAGCTGGTTAAGGCAATCGAGAAGGCCGTGGAAACTGCCGGAGGTGGCCTGGGGGATATGGAAGATGATGACTTTGAGGACCTGGCAGACCTTGAAGTGGCAGAAGACAGACCAAAGGAAGAGGCAGATTCTGAAATCGATGACGCTCCCGTGGTCCGGTTTATTAATAAATGTCTGATCGATGCGATCAAAAAAGGGGCTTCTGACCTGCATTTTGAGCCGTACGAAAAAGTATACCGCGTGCGGTTTCGTGTAGACGGTATCCTGCAGGAGGTCGCCAAACCCCCTCTGAGCCTGGCCGGCAAAATAGCAGCGCGTATCAAGGTCATGTCCCGCCTGGACGTATCGGAACGCCGCGTACCACAGGATGGGCGCATCAAGCTCAAACTATCCAAAACCAAGGCCATCGATTTCCGTGTCAGTACCTGCCCGACCCTGTTCGGTGAAAAGGCCGTTCTGCGTATCCTCGATTCCGACGCCGCGGCGTTGCAGATCGATCAACTGGGCTATGAGGATCACCAGAAGAAGGCCTTTCTGGAAAACCTGTACAAACCCTACGGCATGTTTCTGGTGACCGGCCCGACAGGTAGCGGCAAAACCGTTTCTCTCTATTCGGGTATCAACCTGCTCAATAAAGTAGATGTCAACATATCGACGGCAGAAGACCCGGTTGAAATCAACCTGCCTGGCATAAACCAGGTCCAGGTCGATGAAAGAACAGGCATGACCTTTGAAAAGGCCCTGAAGGCCTTCCTGCGTCAGGATCCAAATATCATTCTGGTGGGTGAGATCCGCGATCTGGGAACCGCATCCATCGCGGTGAAGGCAGCGCAAACTGGCCACATGGTGATGTCAACTTTACATACCAACGATGCACCCCAGACCCTGACCCGGTTACAGGATATGGGCATACAGGCATTTGCTGTTGCAACCAGTATCAACCTGATTACCGGTCAGAGGTTGTGCCGGCGCCTGCACCCCAGCTATAAGGTTCCGATAGAAATGCCCAACGAGGCATTACTGGATGAGGGGTTTACAGAGGAAATGATCGGACGCTCTGATTTTCAGCTCTTTAATCCGGGTGATGGCGGGGATGATTGTCCCACTGGCTATAAGGGCCGGGCCGGGATCTACCAGGTCATGCCTATTTCTGACGCCTTGAAGCGCCTGATTATTGAAGGCGCCAATGCCGTGATATTGGCAGACCAGGCGAAAGCGGAAGGGCTCTGGGATATCCGTCGCTCCGGTCTGGAAAAGGTGGCGAAAGGATTTACCAGTCTGATAGAAGTGAACCGTGTAACCGTCGAGTAAGGAAATTATGGCAAAAGCAGCAGACATGTACGTATGGGAAGGCACAGACAAACAAGGGAAACGTGTCAAGGGGGAACAGAGCGCCCAAAGTGACGCGCTGGTCAAGTCGGTACTCCGGCGCCAGGGGATCACCCCGCTAAAGGTCAAAAAAAAACCCAAACCCCTGTTAGGGGGTGCCGGGAAGGCAAAGATTACACCCAAGGACATCACCGTGTTCAGCCGCCAGCTGGCGACAATGATGTCATCCGGCGTACCACTGGTACAAGCATTTGAGATCACCGGCCGCGGCCATGAAAATGCCGGTATGCAGGAATTGATCCTGGGGATCAAGGCCGATGTCGAGGCAGGTAACAATCTGACGGAAGCACTCCGTAAAAATCCAAGATATTTCAATGATCTCTATTGCAACCTGATCGAGGCTGGCGAACATGCAGGTATTCTCGAGGGAATCCTGCACAAGCTCGCCGCCTATATGGAAAAAACCGAGGCGCTGAAATCGAAGATTAAATCGGCCCTGTTCTATCCGGCTGCGGTGATCGTCGCCGCGGTGATCGTCGTCAGCATCCTGATGATCTTCGTGATTCCACAATTCTCGGCCCTATTTGAAAACTTCGGTGCCGACCTGCCTGCATTGACACAATTTCTGGTTGACTCATCGAATTTCTTCGTTGCCAACTGGTGGTGGATGTTCGGGGCGATGGGTGGTGCCGTTTATGGTGCCATGGAACTAAAACAACGTTCCATTGCGGTACAGCATTTCCTCGATCGGGCGATCCTGAAGGTTCCCGTTATCGGGGTGATCATGGAAAAATCAGCGATCGCCCGCTTTGCCAGGACACTGGAGACCATGTTTTCTGCGGGGACACCCCTGGTGGAAGCCATGACTTCTGTCGCCGGTGCCTGCGGTAATATTGTTTTCTATGGCGCTACCATGAAGATGAGAGACGAGATTGCGACCGGGACCCAGCTTCAGGCAGCGATGCGGGCAACCGGCCTGTTCCCGAACATGGTCGTACAAATGGTGGCCATCGGTGAAGAGTCCGGCGCCATTGATACCATGCTGGGTAAGGTAGCTGACTGGTATGAACAGGAAGTAGATGATGCTGTCGAGGCCCTTACCAGTCTGCTGGAGCCCATGATCATGGCCTTTTTGGGTGGAATTATTGGCACCATAGTCGTCGGCATGTATCTACCCATCTTCAAGATGGGGGCAGTCGTATAATCCGGGATGTCCGTTATATCCGGGTTATTGTTGTACCCGGACGATGGCGCTATTCTCAGCAATGTACAGGAAACCTGAGCGGCTCGGCATATTGCCAACAAGCGAATAGATCCTCACTGCCAATATACCCATCGCCAAGTGTCAGTACTCGTATACCTGCAGCACAACCCGATTAGCTTCTGTCTTGTAACGGGCATACTCGGCCTGATCGTTGGCAGCTTCCTCAATGTGATTATCTACCGACTCCCCAGGATGATGGAAAGTGACTGGCGTGCCCAATGTTGTGAGCTACTGGATATTGATGATGCAGACGAGGTTGCCAGACCGCCGTTTAACCTGATGTACCCACGATCGCAATGTCCCCATTGCGGTCACCCGATCAAGGCACTGGAGAATATCCCTGTCCTGAGTTACCTTTTTCTGAAAGGGAAATGTGCTGCCTGTCATAATCCTATCTCGCTTCGATATCCCTTCATAGAAATCAGCAGCGGGGTTTTCGCTGCCATTGTTGCCTGCCATTTTGGTTTTGGATTACAGGCTACTTTTGCCATTATGCTGACCTGGGCATTGATCTGTCTCAGCATGATCGACATTGACCGGCAACTGTTACCGGATGATATTACGCTGCCTTTTCTATGGCTGGGTCTGGCTTGTAACCTTCTCCTTCCCGGAATGTTTACCGATATCTATTCAAGCCTGCTCGGTGCGATGAGTGGCTATATTGTCCTGTGGACTGTCTATATCCTGTTCAAACTGGTGACCGGCAAGCAAGGTATGGGTTACGGTGATTTCAAATTACTGGCCATGCTCGGGGCCTGGCTGGGATGGCAGATGTTGCCGGTGATTGTTCTTGTTTCATCATTCCTCGGCGCAGCTGTTGGCATCAGCCTGATTCTATTTCGTCATCATGACAAGGGTAAACCCATACCATTTGGACCCTATCTTGCTGTTGCGGGCTGGATTGCCCTGCTGTGGGGTCATGAAATTTCATCAGCTTATCTCCAGTGGGCCTTTCCAGCATGACAAAACCACTGCGTGTTGGATTAACGGGCGGGATCGGCAGTGGCAAATCTACCGTAGCCGGTATGTTCACCAGGCTGGGAGTCCCGGTCATTGACGCCGATTCCATTGCCCATGATATTGTCCAGTCAGGACAACCCGCATTGCAGGCTGTCGTCAGTGCACTCGGACCCGAGGTCCTGGACAAGAAGGGAAACCTGGACCGCGAATATATGCGTATCCTCATATTTCACAATCCGGAAATCCGGCACAAACTCGAATCCATTTTACATCCGATTGTCTATACCGTTATTGAGAGGGAATATAATAAAATCAGCCATGATTATTGTGTGATTGTGGTTCCATTACTGGTTGAAACCGGTGCAATTGGAAAATTTGACCGGATCCTTGTCATAGATGTGCCTGAAGAACTGCAATTGCAACGAGCAGGCATGCGGGATGCAAAAAATACAGAACAGATACGTAATATAATGCAGGTTCAGGCAACCAGAACTGACCGGATCAGGGTTGCCGATGATATCATTTCCAATTCCGGTAACATTGCCGGTTTACAGGAACAGGTGAATCGCCTGCATCAACACTTCCTGAATATTGTATCGAAGCGGATAGTCTGTTGATAGGGGAACCGGAAAGTAGACTGGCCGCTCCTGATTACCCTGCAATCCTCTTGATGAATACCCCGGCTTGCATCAGAAACGATAGCATCAGGCTACAGGGCACAGCCCAAGGGTACTTCTTCGGGTGGCACAGGGGTCTCAGGGTAATAAGCAGGCCGTTTTATTGTGCTCCGTGTTCCCGGTGATCTCTGTGCCAAATTGTTTTAATATGAAACGTATCCTTGCCATTCACCTTTGCATTCAACATCGAGCGCAGGGGAATTAAGAACATTTATTCAGACATTCAACAATGTTGACTTTACATAACGATATTATTTATGAACAACCCCTGAATGAAAGGATACGTACCTTTTTACGTCTCGAACACCTGTTCCAGATTGCAGATCATCATATTGCCTGTGATACAGAATGGGACTGTCGGGAGACACTGACAACCTTGCTGGATATCACAGATCTGCTTTCACGTTCCGATATCAAGTCAGAATTGATCAAGGAACTGGAAAGACACTCAACGACCCTTGTTTCCCTTGAGCAAAATCCCGGCGTTGACCGCAACAGATTGAAATCGATACTTCAGGATATTACAAGCCTGCTTGAAACTTTACGTAGCAGTGCATGCCAGCCTGGTCAGCTATTAAAACAGGATGAACTGGTAATTTCGGTAAAACAGCGCAGTACAATGCAATCCGGTTCGTGCAATTTCGATCTTCCCGGTTATCACTACTGGATCAATAAACCATACCAGGCAAGAAAAAATGATCTGTCACTCTGGCAAAATGATCTGCTTGTGATTAAAAAAGCGATTGTCCTGTCACTGCATATGATACGAAACAGCACTAATCCAACAACTGAATATGCCGAGTCCGGTTTTTTCCAGAAACCCATTGAATCGAACTTATCATGCCAGTTGATACGTGTTATCCTGCCGCGCGATTCCCTGTTCTATCCTGAAATCAGTGGCGGGAAACATCGCTTTACAATACGATTCATGGAACAAAAACAGACAAGCCTCAGACCGACCCAGACAAATGACACTGTCGCATTCGAATTACACTGCTGCATCCTGTGAATAATGAAATCAAATGTCCACACTGTGGAAGATTTTCAAGCATGCCATCAGACAATCACTGGCGTCCCTTCTGCAGTAAACGTTGCCTTTTAATTGATCTTGGTGACTGGATAGACGGTAGCCATCGTATTGCCACGGATGACCCGATTAACACAACTTTCTAAACAGATGATGCACAGACAAAACACTAATCAATCCCTGTTTTCAGCATGACAAGCACGCACTGATCACTCGGGCGGGATTGGTTGATAACCATATCTCGCCAAGCATGGCAATTCCCTGCCCGCCCGCTGTTCGGGCAATATCAAGATCATGAACACGCATTCCCCCCAATGCATATACCGGCATGGATGCTATTTCAGCCAATTGCCGGAAATGTTCCCAGCCAATAGCTTGCCTGTCTGGATGGCTCGATGTTTTATTGACAGGAGCCAATACAACAAAATCAACATCAATTTGCCTGGCATGTTCCAGTTCATCCCGGTTATGACATGATGCCGCCACCCAGTAATCTTTGCCTAATGGTCGTTGATCCAGTTGCAATAACCTTGCACTGTTCAGATGCACACCACTTACATCCATGGCAACTGCATCAGCAGGCGGAGCATTAATCAGGAGAGTGGCATCATATGATTCAAACAGGATACGAAGCCTTTGTACCAGTTCTTTATAACCATCCCTCGCAGGGTCCCTGCAGCGCAACTGGAACAGTCGAATACCAGCCCTGAGACAGGTCTCTGTTTTATTGATAAACAGTTCGATATCGGCAAACGGATCGGGGCTAATCTGGTAGAGCACTGGTAAACGGGCCGCTGTAATAATTGCCTGATCAGCCGCGGGGAAACTACGCCCGGACAAATCACCAATATTCACCCATTCAACAAGCTGGCCTTCCCTACTGTGAATTTGCCCATGCCATTCATCAATACGCCATACATCAAGCAATACTGATTGTCCCGGGTAATCATGCCTTATCCTGATTAACGGCCGTGCTTTTTCCACAACCAGACCGATTTCTTCCGATAATTCACGGCTCAGTGCAGCATTGATATCCTCACCGTTTTCAAATTTACCACCAGGAAATTCCCAAAGACCACCCTGATGAGCATCTTCATGTCTTTTCGTGATGAGAACCTTGTCCTTTTTCTTGTTATAAATGACACCGACAGCAACGTGTTCTATTTCACCAGACATACAACCAGGCAGGGATGAAGTGAATTTCAGTTTCTGTATTCGGCATTGATCCTGACATACTCATTTGAGAGATCGCATGTCCATATGGTTGCTCCGGACATTCCCCTTGCGAGTTGTATACGCACCGTGATTTCATCTCTGCGCATAATCTCCTGCCCCAGATATTCTGAATAGGACGATGCTCTCCCTCCATTCTCAACAATACACACCTCATCCAGAAAGATCGTAATACCATCAATATCAAGATTCTTCAGGCCAGCCCGCCCCACTGCTGCAAGAATCCGGCCCCAATTCGGATCCGAAGCGTAGAATGCCGTTTTAACAAGTGGCGATTCTGCAATGACGTAGGCTACCTGCAGACATTCGTCCTCAGATGCTCCACCACAAACATCAACAGTGATGAACTTGCTGGCACCTTCACCATCTCTTACAATTGCCTGTGCAAGTTTCAGGCACACATCAGCAATTGCGTTTCTTATGATGGCCGCGTTTTTATCATCACCGGAGGCAATGGCAGGGGTATTACTGGCACCGGTTGCTATCAGGAGACAGGCATCATTCGTAGAGGTATCACCATCAACGCAGATCCGATTGAAGCTCCGGTTCACGGAATAAGACAATATATCCTGTAATGCTTTCCTGCTGATTACGGCATCCGTTGCGATAAACGCAAGCATGGTTGCCATATCCGGTCTGATCATACCTGATCCTTTCGCAATTCCCGTTACCGTGACCGTTTTATTATCAATCTCGACTGTCCTTGAAATGCCCTTTGGAAGGGTATCTGTTGTCATGATTGCTTCCGCTACATTCAACCATCCTTCATCTGATAAACTATTGAATAATACAGGTAATTTATTACATATATTATTGACTGGAAGATCTTTACCAATCACCCCTGTTGAAAAGGGTAGTACTTCTTGCACAGTGCTTCCCGTCTGCTCAGCCAGCGCCTGACAACTGGAAATACAATCAATGATACCCTGCTTACCTGTTCCTGCGTTTGCATTACCGGCATTGATAAGACAGTACCGGGGGGTCGCCTTGACCAGGTGGTCCCTTGCTATGCGTACAGGTGCTGCACTAAATGAATTGGTGGTAAAAACTGCTGCACAGGCAGAACCCACACTGATTTCAATAAGGGCCAGGTCATTCCTCTGACTGTTATACAAATTGGCACATCCAGCAGACAGTCTGATGCCCTGGATGGGGAGTAATTTATCAGGTCTGGTTAAACCAACAGCCATTTTATCCGTCAGAAATGTAGTCTTGCTGAATTATTTCAATCTTCCATGGCATTGCTTGTATTTCTTGCCTGAGCCGCATGGACAAGGCTCATTGCGCCCTACCTTGCGCTGACCACGGACATACGGTTCATTTATTGTCTTGTCAGGGTCAGGGGATTCATTCAAGGCATTGGGTGCAGCTGGATGATTATATTTCATCTCCCTGGCATGTTCATGCATATGTTCAGCTGCCTCAACATCTTTCTCCGTCCTGACCTTGACCTTGGAAAGGAATGAAATTACATCATGTTTTATATGTTCAAGCATCTGGATAAACATCTCGAATGCTTCACGTTTATATTCCTGTTTCGGATTTTTTGCCGCGTAACTACGCAGGTGGATCCCCAGTCGCAGGTGGTCCATTGCAACGAGATGGTCTTTCCAGTGTCTGTCCAGAATATCAAGCATCAACTGCTTTTCAATCCGCCGCATCAATTCAGGGGTAATTACTACTTCTTTAGCTGTGAATGCCTGGTTGATTTCATCCAGAATCCTTTCTCGTAGCGTTTCTTCATACAGATGGTCATCATCTTCAAGCCATTTATTAATCCCAATCCTCAAACCAAACTCATGTTCTATTGCTTCCATCAATCCGTTGACATTCCATAATTCGTCCATGCTACCAGGGGGGATATAACTATCAATAACAGTTGTCACCACATCAGCGCGTATCGCCTTGATATTTTCAGATATATCATCTTCTTCAAGCAGATCATTACGCTGTTCGTATATGACCTTGCGCTGATCATTGGCAACATCGTCAAATTCAAGCAGATGTTTCCGTATATCAAAATTATGAGCTTCAACCTTGCGCTGGGCATTCTCTATCGCACGCGTGACCAACTGGGACTCAATCGCCTCGCCTTTTTCCATACCCAGTTTTTGCATGATTGATGCTACCCGATCAGATGCGAAAATGCGCATAAGATTATCTTCAAGGGAAAGATAAAAGCGGCTTGAACCCGGATCCCCCTGCCGCCCGGAACGTCCACGCAGCTGGTTATCTATCCGGCGTGACTCATGACGTTCTGTACCGATAATACGTAACCCCCCGCTATTAACAACCTGTTGATGTCGTTGACTCCAGTTTTCACGTATTTTTTTGATTACCCCCGGATCCGGGGTATCCAGTTTTTTTATCTCCGCATCATAATTACCACCCAGCACAATATCTGTACCTCGACCAGCCATATTGGTTGCAATGGTTACCGTTCCCGTTACTCCTGCCTGGGCTACAATCTCTGCTTCCTTCTGATGGAACTTGGCATTAAGCACCTGATGCCTGATTTTATCCTTGTTTAACATGCCGGAAACAAATTCCGATACTTCTATAGATGCAGTTCCCACCAGAACAGGCTGACCCCGTTTTTGACAATCCTTTATATCCTCAATGATGGCATTGAATTTTTCTTTTGCTGTCAGGAATATTACATCACTTTGATCATCCCTAATCATCGGCATATGGGTCGGGATAACGATTACTTCCAGTCCATAGATCTGCTGAAACTCGTAGGCCTCAGTATCAGCCGTTCCTGTCATCCCTGCCAGTTTGTTGTAAAGCCGGAAATAGTTCTGATAGGTAATGGTCGCCAATGTCTGGTTTTCATTCTGAATTGGCACTCTTTCCTTTGCCTCTATCGCCTGATGCAGGCCATCCGACCAGCGACGACCTTCCATGGTCCTTCCGGTAAATTCATCAACAATAACAACTTCATCATCCTTGATAAGGTAATCGACATCCTTTTTAAACAAGGCGTGTGCACGCAAAGCGGCATTAAGATGATGCAATATACTGATATTGACAGGATCATACAGGCTCTGTCCCTGGCCAATGATGCTTTCACTCAGCAATATTTGCTCAATATTTTCATGACCTGTTTCAGTCATGTAAACCTGTTTTGTTTTTTCGTCAACACTATAATCGCCAGGTCCATCCTCTGTTATCTGCCGTGTCAATCTGGGTACAATCTTATCGATGCTTAAATAAAGCTCGGATTTGTCATCCACCATACCTGATATAATCAAGGGGGTTCTTGCTTCATCAATCAGGATTGAGTCCACTTCATCAACGATCCCGAAATTCAGGTCACGCTGAACACGATTTTCCAGACTGAATGCCATGTTATCGCGCAGATAATCAAAACCGAATTCATTGTTCGTGCCGTAGGTTATATCGGCTGCATAGGCATTACGTCTGTCCCCGGTTGTCATGCCTGAAACAATAACACCGGTACGCATACCAAGAAATGAATAAACCTTGCCCATCCATTCAGCATCGCGCCTGGCAAGATAATCATTGACAGTGATAATGTGTACACCCTGACCGGCAAGTGCGTTTAAATAAACCGGCAAGGTCGCAACCAGTGTTTTCCCTTCCCCCGTTCTCATTTCTGCAATATCACCTTCATGCAGAACCATCCCGCCGATAAGCTGTACATCAAAATGACGCATGTCCAGCATGCGCTTGCTTGCCTCCCGTACAATGGCAAAGGCCTCAGGCAGCAATTCATCAAGCGTACTTCCTTGTTCCAACCGATTACGAAGTTCAACGGTCTTTTTCGGAAAATCGTCATCGGCAAGTTCAGCAACAGCCCGCTCCAGTTCGTTGATTTTCACAACAATCTTGCGCATGCGCCTGAGTACACGCTCATTACGACTGCCGAATATTTTTCTAACCAGCTTTGTAATCATGCCAGATAAAATAAACCCTATAATCAGCCAAATACAACAGCGGTTGCTGTTTTATTGAAAAGACAAATGATAAACAAGAATGAGGTTGAAAGGTGAATTAATTCGTCTTGAGATAATCTGTCGGATTCACTGTCTTACCGTTTTGAACGACTTCAAAATGGACATGTGTCCCTGTTGATCGCCCGCTGGTACCCATAATCGCAATTGCCTGCCCCTTTTCGACCTTTTCTCCAACTACAACAAGGTTCTCTTTATTATGGGCATAACGCGTCAGATAGCCACTACCATGACTGATTTCCACCAGTTTGCCGTAACCATAACGGGGGGCGGACCAGGTAACAATGCCTGATGCCACCGCAATAACAGGTGTTCCAGGTCGACTGGCGTAATCGATGCCCTCATGTAATTCCCTTTTTCCTGTCAGTGGATCAGTACGTAGTCCAAACCTGGATGAGACCCAACCACCCAAAGCAGGAATACCTGCCGGCAGAGTCTGATCCTGTAACTTGCGATCAATCAGCATGGACTCCATGGCAGCCAGTTTTTCACCCCTGTCCTCAATTTTCTCACTCAACTCATCAAGTGCCTTGAGAAAATCAGTGACTCCAAGTGATTCCTGTACTCCCTTGGGTGCAGGACCGCCCATGCCAGGAGGATTACGTTCATTAAATTCAATATCATCCAGCCCCGCCATACTGGCAAGGCGAGCACCCAGCGCATCCAGACGCATTATATGTCCCTGCAATTTACTCAATCGCATGGACAGGGCATCCAGATTTTTCTCGGCGTTGTCCCTCGCATCATTCAGCAGGGCCCGTTGGGCACTGATTTCCTGATTCCAGATCGGAGCAGTCTGCTTATACAAGGTTGTGATAGATTCCCTTGTACTGCTTGTTGCGTAATGTGCCCCCATGTTGAAGAGTGACGCACTGAATAATGCAATTGCGGCGAAACCTATTGCCAATGACACCGGACCGAACGCCATTGACAACGTTTTTTTACACGATTTTGAAAAAATTGTCAGTTGCATGATATTATTCTTATTGAAAAGCAAGACGACTGTTAACTGATTTCCACAATTTCCCCTTGTCTGATGTCAGCAGAAAAGAGACAAAGTAACAGCATACCAGTACATGCCCTTTTAACGGGCGATAATAGTGCGCTCGCACCTCTTTGCAAACGTGCAGGCTATTTGCAGCAATTAAACCTGGAACTCTGCTCACATCTATCCGCACCATTAAATACCCATTGTAAGCTTGCAAATATAACGGCCAATGCCGTAATCCTTCATGCCGACTCCCCGGCGTGGGCAGCACGGCTTCGGTACTGTATGCCTGATATTCTGAGACTTATACAGAACCGGTTAAACTTAACCGGAATAAAATCAATCCGTATCAAGATTATGTTCCCGGATGAAAAAAGTCATTCCAATCACAGAAGAACACTGACGATGTCAACAAACACTGCACGCCTTCTGGCCGACTCTGCCAGGAGTATAACTGACCCGGCACTGCGTTCCTCGTTGCTGAGGCTATCCAGTCATGCTGACTAGTTTTTGTTATAGATTAATTATTACCCTTATCTTAGGAAACTGTAATCGCTTGCATAAATGAAATCGGTGCATCGATATCATCCTTGAAGCTGACCAGCTCCCACGCATCTTTATCGGCAACCAGTTCCTGTAACAGATAATTGTTCAGGGCATGACCGGACTTATAGCCCTCAAATGAACCAATCAGACTATGCCCCAACAGATACAGGTCTCCAATCGCATCCAGGATCTTGTGCTTGACACATTCATCCTCGTATCTTAGCCCATCCTCATTCAGGATACGGTAGTCATCTACCACGATTGCATTGTCCAGACTACCTCCCAGGGCTAGATTCTTTTCCCGCAATAATTCCACATCGCGCATAAAGCCGAACGTTCTCGCCCGGCTGACTTCCTTTACATAGGAAGTCGTGGAAAAATCAATCTCGGCATGACAATTCCTGTTGCTGAATACCGGGTGATCAAACTCAATCGTAAACCCAACCTTGAATCCGGCAAAGGGCTCGAAAACCGCCCATTTATCCTTATCTTCAACACGCACTTCCCGTTTTATCCGCAAGAACCGTTTTGGGGCATTTTGCTCCTCAATTCCTGCGGACTGTATAAGGAAAACAAACGGACCGGCACTACCATCCATAATCGGAACTTCATCTGCACTCAAATCAATATAGGCATTATCAATCCCAAAGCCGGCCAGTGCTGACAGGAGGTGCTCAACCGTTGATATACGTACCCCATCCTTGATGAGTGTTGTCGATAATCGTGTATCTCCAACATTTTCCGGCTTGGCAGGTATTTCAACGGGAGTATCGAGGTCAACCCGCCTGAAGATGACACCCCTGTTGGCAGGGGCGGGACGCAATGTTAAGAAGACTTTTTTACCGGTATGTAGACCGACGCCAGTCGCACGGATCACATTTTTAAGTGTACGTTGCTTTATCATTCTTTTTTATCCTGAACGCCGCCATGCCTGGCCCCCCTCCCAAAAACCTCGAATAACCCCTTTTTAAGGGCAAATTTAGTGACTGTCAAGCACAAATGTACCTTTCCACCCCATTTTGAGGGTGCTTACCATGCCTGAATGGTCTGATTAATCGGCTTGTCTACGCAGGAAAGCCGGTATATCCAGATAATCAGGGTCATTTTCGAAGGAGGATGCCTCGGGACCAGGGGCCTGGTTACGCATCACGGTCGGGCGATCAAATTCCTTGTAATCGACACTGCCGCTGGCATTTTTTACCAGCTTGATACGTAATGGCTCTTCACGGACCGGATTGCCCAGTCCGGTAGCCACGATGGTAACACGCATATCACCCGTCATTTCAGGATCAATGACGGTTCCAATGACAACCGTGGCATTTTCCGATGCAAATTGCTTTACCGTAGTGCCCACCTCATTAAATTCACCGATCGATATATCCATGCCGGCAGTGATATTGACCAGAAGACCGCGCGCACCGGAAAGATTGACATCCTCCAGCAATGGACTCGATATGGCCGCCTCTGCCGCCACCCTGGCCCGACCTTCTCCCTGCGCCCTACCTGATCCCATCATGGCCATACCCATTTCTGCCATGACAGTCCGAACATCCGCAAAATCCACATTAATCAGTCCCGGGCGGGTAATCAGTTCGGCTATCCCCTGCACCGCATTCAGCAATACATCATTGGCTGCACTGAAGGCATTTAACAGGCTGATTTCATGTCCCAGCACGCTTAACAGCTTTTCATTGGGAATCGTGATCAGGGAATCGACTAACTGACTCAATTCCTTTATCCCTTCATCAGAGATCATCGCCCGCTTTTTCCCTTCAAATGCAAAAGGACGGGTAACAACAGCAACGGTCAGTATCCCCATTTCCCTGGCGACCTGTGCCACTATCGGTGCCGCTCCTGTGCCGGTTCCACCACCCATTCCAGCCGTGATAAAAACCATATCTGACCCTTCCAGAACATCCATGATACGGTCCCGGTCTTCAAGAGCCGCTTGCCTCCCTACCTGTGGATCTGCACCGGCACCCAGCCCCTTTGTAATATTACTGCCCAGCTGTAGTATGTTCTTTGCAGAGCAGTTTCTTAGCGCCTGGGCATCCGTATTCGCACAGGTAAACGATACACCTTCTATATTTGCGTTCAGCATATGCTGCACCGCATTACCACCACCACCACCAACACCAATAACCTTGATTATTGCTGCCTGATTTGTTGCATCGACCAATTCAAACATTGTCATAACCTCCTGAGTGGCTGAATTTGTAACTGATTAAAAATTACCCTGAAACCAACTCTTCATTCGATCACATACTCCCTTCATATGTCCGTTTAACCGGATTTGCGGCATCGTTTCATGTAACTGCTTGCGTCCAAACAACAGCAATCCGACACCCGTTGAATAAATCGGGCTCTTAACAACGTCGGAAAGACCGGTTACATAGGTTGGAATGCCGATCCGGACCGGCATGTGAAATATCTCTTCAGCGAGTTCCACAACTCCTTCCATCTTTGAACTTCCTCCCGTCAGGACAATACCTGCGGCAATAAGATCCTCAAAACCGCTCCGCCTTATTTCAGCCTGAACGAGACTGAATAATTCTTCATATCGGGGCTCAACCACCTCCGCAAGGGTCTGACGTGCGAGTCGCCGCGGCGGGCGATCACCAACGCTTGGTACTTCGATGGTTTCTTCCGGATTTGCCAGCTGGGTCAGGGCGCAGGCATATTGCACCTTGATATCTTCGGCATGCTGCGTTGGTGTGCGTAACGCGATTGCAATGTCATTGGTAACCTGATCACCCGCTATGGGAATCACCGCTGTGTGGTGAATGGCACCATCTGTAAATACGGCTATGTCAGTTGTTCCACCACCAATATCAACCAGACAGACACCAAGGTCTTTTTCATCTTCAGTCAGTACCGAATAACTTGATGCCAACTGTTCCAGAATGATGTCATCAACTTCCAGACCGCATCTACGTACACATTTGATAATATTTTGTGCTGCACTTACCGCACCCGTAACAATATGGACTTTCGCTTCCAGACGCACACCTGACATGCCTATTGGTTCCTTTACACCTTCCTGACTGTCAATTACAAACTCCTGAGGGAGAATGTGTAATATTTTCTGATCGGCAGGTATGGCAACGGCCCTTGCCGCATCAATAACTCTATCAACGTCACCGCTGGAAACTTCATTATCCCTTATAGCAACAATCCCGTGTGAATTGAGACTGCGGATATGACTACCGGCAATACCGGTATAAACAGAATGAATTTCACATCCGGCCATCAATTCTGCTTCTTCAATCGCCCGCTGGATTGAATGAACAGTTGATTCGATGTTAACTACGACCCCTTTCTTCAGGCCACGTGATCGAGTTGACCCGATACCAATGATCTCGATTTCATCATCAACAGATATCTCGCCGACAATCGCTGCAATTTTAGATGTGCCAATATCAAGACCAACGATCAGGTTTTTATCAGGTTTTTTTGCCATTATAATCCAGTCCCGTTTCCACATTTGTTTCGGATCCATCTTGTTTCCAGCGTACTGCAAAACCATTTGTATAACGCATATCCACCAGTTCCGTTTGAGAGAATTTTCCGCTCAGGCCCAATGGCACAAGATCACGAAATCTTTTCAGACGCAGATCGAAATCTGTCTTTCCAAGAATCACGCGTATTCCGTTATCTAGTTCAAATTGCCATGCCCTTCTCTCATTCAACGTCACGTTTTTGATTTTCATTCCGGTATCCTGAAGTGACTTCTGAATTTCATCAAATCGATTCAGTACCAACACTTCTGTTCCGCGTGGCCCATAAAGCTCCGGCAGCTCATCCGGGAATGTCTCCCGTTCCGGAGCAAAATACTCGCCCGCCGGATTCAGCAACCCATCTTGACCCCATCTCGCCACAGCTACCTGCTCCGAAACAGAAACCCGCAGACCATCAGGCCAGACTCGTTGCACAGTTACCTCCTTTACCCATGGATTTGCCAATAAAACATTACGAACTGTGTCAACATTGAGATTGAAAAAGCCTCCTCTTACCTTGTCAGTAACCATTATTTTTAACCTGTCCGGTGCAAGACGAAAAAATTCACCTTCGATGCGCACCTGTTTTATTGGCAATGTTGCCGGATTTGAAAGTAAATAAGCGCCCCAGACCAGCAATACCATGCAGGTGATTGTCAGTACCAGACCTGCCGTCTGCAGCGATCGGCTGTTTCCATCCTCCATCAATGCAAATGAATCCATCTGCCCTGCTGTGCGCCTGGCAATATGCGTATTCATGTGGACACCCTTTGTTTATGTTTCCCGTGATGCATGCTGGTCGCCAGAATTCTGGTTACCAGTTCATCAAAATTGATGCCGGCCTTTGCAGCGGCCATAGGAACCAGGCTGTGACTGGTCATGCCGGGAACCGTGTTGACCTCTATCACCCAGGGTCGGCCTGTTTTATCAAGCAGCAAATCAACCCGTCCCCAGCCACTGGCATCCAGCAGTTTGTATGCTGCAAATGCAATCTGCCCCAATTCACTTTCTTTTTCCGTTTCAAGTCCGCAGGGACAGATGTATCGTGTAGACGAATCTTCGTATTTCGCCTTATAGTCATAGAATTCCCTTGGGGTTTCGAGTTTAATCAAAGGCAATACTTCATCATTTAATATAGGCACGGTATATTCAGCACCCTCGATCCAGCATTCTGCCATTACCCTTTCATCAAACTGGTAAGCATTCAGCCAGGCATCTTCAATGTCTTTACCTGAAGTCACCTTGCTTGCACCAAAGCTTGAACCTTCACGAACCGGTTTGACCATCAGCGGCAGACCGAACTTGTTACAAACCTGTTTCAGGTCGGTCTGGCCATTTATTTCAATATATTCCGGTGTTGGTATACCAGCCTGAAGCCACAGGGCCTTGCTACGGCTTTTGTCCATTGCCAACGCAGAGCCAAGTACACCACTACCCGTAAATGGCATTACTATTGTTTCAAGCCCTCCCTGGATCACGCCATCTTCACCACCACGCCCATGCAAGGCGATAAAGGCGCGATCAAAACCACCCTCAAGCAATCTGCTTAAAACCCTGCTGTCAGCATATACTGCATGGGCATCGATGCCCCGCCGCAGTAATGCAGCCAGGACTGCATTTCCACTCTCCAGTGATATTTCTCTCTCCGCTGAACTTCCTCCCATGAGTACGGCCACCTTCCCGTAGTCTGTAGCACCGAATGTTTTATAATCTGAATCCACGATCAGCTACCTTTCGCTATGCATGCCCGTCTATCCGTTCGCCAATAATCCGGACTTCAGGGATCAGCTCAACATCGCAACGTTGTCTGACAGTATCCCGTGCATACAGGATAAGGTTTTCAATATCCGTTGCAGTCGCGCTACCCTGATTGATGATAAAATTGGCATGCTTTTCAGAAATACAGGCATCACCAATGCGCTTCCCCTTGAGACCGCAGAATTCAATGAGGCGTGCGGCATAATCATTGGGAGGATTCCTGAAAACCGAGCCACAACTGAATTGCCCAATCGGTTGGGTTGCAGCCCGCTGCGCCAGTAAGGTGCGGATCCGGTTTTCACACTCATCTACCCCACCCCTGACAAGATTGAGCTTGCAGTTAATAAACCACTCATTGTCATTTAATTCGACATGCCGGTAGCCAATAACAAAATCTTCCTTGCCACGCTCACAGCGTTTCCCGTTTCTGTCCAGCATTTCTACTGAGGTCACCAGATCCCACGTTTCGCTTCCGAATGCACCCGCATTCATCACCAGTGCACCTCCCATCGTCCCAGGTATTCCGGCCAGAAATTCGGCGCCTGAGAAACCAGCATTGGCACTGAATCTGGCAACTTTTGGACAACTGACACCGGCCCCTGCGTGCAGTTGCCCGGTTGCGGTCAATTCAAGTTCGTCAAGCACTCCAGCAATTGCGATCACCATTCCTTTGAGACCACCATCACGCACCAGCAGGTTGCTGCCCAATCCTAGCCACAGGACTGGAATATCCTCCGGCAAGCAAGAAAGCAGAGAGCACAGATCGTCAAGATCAGCCACCTTGTAAAAAAATTCAGCCCGTCCTCCCGCATGCCAGGAAGTATGGTTTGCCATGGATTCCATGTATTTCAACTCGCCGCGAAGTTTTTCAGTAGTAAATTCCATATTTCCCCCGGCGACAGGTATGCAGGTGCCGCATGAGATTTTTTTATTTGTAGCTGCATAAATCACGACCATACCTCATGGTATTCGTCCGCTGAATCTTTCATGTAGCTGCGGTGCAAGGGTCCCGATATCCCCTGCTCCCAGAATTAACAGGATGTCATTTTCCCGGATCAGTCCAGACATCACTTCAAACAAGTCCTGGCGTTGTTCAATAAATAATGGATCAACCTGACCACGCAGACGTATTGCGCGGCAAAGCGATCTGCTATCAGCACCGGCAAGTGGTTCTTCCCCGGCAGGATAGATATCCAGCAGGAACAGTACGTCCATCTGTGATAAAATCTGGGTAAAATCCTCGAACAAATCACGTGTTCTTGAATAGCGGTGCGGTTGAAAGACAACAATGATTCTGCGTTTCGGCCAGCCATTGCGGATTGCTTCGAGTATTGCTGCAATCTCACGCGGATGGTGGGCGTAATCATCAATCAGCAACACGGACTTTCCTTCAATCCGGATGTCACCGAATACCTGACATCGTCTTGCTATCCCCTGAAAATTTACCAGCGCATTGATAATCGCACCGTCTGATACACCAAGCTCACGGCCTACGGAAATCGCTGCCAATGCATTCAGCATATTGTGTTTGCCTGGCAAATTCAGTTCCACCTCCAGCGAATCCCCTGGATCCTGATGCACAACCCGGAACCAGGTGCGTGAACAGTCTTGCCTGATTAGTTCAGCCCTGAAATCAGCTTCATGACGGGTACCATAGGTAATTATCGGCCTGGAGACGTCCGGTATGATTTTCCTGATTCCATCATCATCGATACAAAGCACTGCAAGACCGTAAAACGGCAGTTGATGCAGAAACTCGACGAAGTTCCTTTGCAGACTGGAAAAATCACCGGCATAGGTCTTCAGGTGATCCGCGTCAATATTGGTCAGGACGGAAATAACCGGATTAAGATGCAGAAATGAAGCATCGCTTTCATCAGCCTCCGCTATGAAATACTTGCCACTGCCAAGACGTGCGTGTGAACCCGAACTGTTCAACAAGCCACCGATAACATAAGTCGGATCCAGTCCTTGCTCCGCCAGAATACTTGCAATCAGGCTGGTCGTTGTCGTCTTGCCATGTGTGCCCGCGATAGCAATCCCTTGCCGGAAACGCATTATTTCTGCAAGCATCTCTGCACGCCTGACAACGGGTATTCGTTGCCTGCGTGCAGCAACCATTTCAGGATTGTCCTGTGCTATGGCGCTGGATACAACCACGACATCGGTACCATTGATATTTTCAGCCTTATGTCCCTCGACAACATTCACACCCAGACCCTGTAAATGGCGCGTTACGGAGTTTTTGCCAAGATCCGAACCCGTAACCTGATATCCCAGGTTATGCAGAACCTCGGCAATTCCCCCCATGCCGGCACCCCCAATCCCGACAAAATGGATATTCCGTACACGGCCCATCACATGTTCATAGTGTTCAGGCATGGACTGCCTCCAGACATACTTCTGCTACTGTCTGTGTTGCCAGTGGTTGTGAAAGCTCACGTGCCCTGGTTGCCATTGCGATCAAATTTGCACGGGATCCGATCAACTCTGTAATGGTTCTCGCCAGCAATTCGCAGGTCAGATCGGATTCTGCAATCACAATGGCACCGCCATTGTCGGACAGATAGCGTGCATTCGCAGTCTGATGATCATCCACTGCATATGGGAAAGGGACCAGCACAGAAGCAACGCCAACGGCCGCAAGTTCTGCAATAGTCAATGCACCGGCACGACAAACCACAACGTCCGCCCACGCATAAGCCGCCGCCATATCCTCGATAAAGGGAACAATCTTCCCTGGAATACCCAAGGCACGATAACGCGATTGGGTTGTTTCCAGATGCCTGTCACCTGCCTGATGCCAGACATCCATAATAAAATTGCCGCCAATATTGCCAATCACCTCCGGAATGACTTGATTGAGTACCAGGGCCCCCTGACTGCCACCCAGTACGAGCAGTCTGGGATTTTCTCCCTCCCTGCCCCGTAGCCGCTGCTCAGGAGCCATGATTTCAAACAATTCCGGACGTACCGGGTTACCCGTTACACGGACTTCGGGTAATGATGTAAACGTACCCGGAAATGCTGCCATCACCCTGTCTGCCAGTGGTGCCAGCAGCCGGTTTGTCAAACCGGCAATTGCATTCTGTTCATGTATAAACAGCGGGATCCGCATGAGCCAAGCGGCAAGTCCCCCGGGGCCACTGACAAATCCCCCCATTCCAAGGACAACAGATGGCCTGCGCCTGGATAAAATGAGTAACGACTGGAACAGGGCCAGACCAAGAACCACAGGGGCATTTATCCATTTGAGTATTCCTTTACCACGCAATCCCGAGATGTTGATCGTCAGCAATTGATAGCCTTTTTGCGGTACTACCCTGGATTCCAGACCTTTCGCGGTACCCAGCCATAACAAGGGAATCCCTTTTTGCCTGAGATAATCAGCAACCGCCAGTGCCGGATAAACATGACCACCGGTTCCACCTGCCATAATTAATATGGGTCTAGGCTGCATAGGGAGTCGCTGCTTTGGGGAACTGGCCCCATTCAGGTTGGCGATTTTCATATTCAATGCGCAACAAAATGCCGATCAGGATACAGCAGATAATGATACTGTTGCCGCCGTAACTCATCAGAGGCAGTGTCAGACCCTTTGTCGGCAAAACACCCATATTGACCCCGAGATTGATATACGCCTGAATACCGATAACCAATCCAATACCATAGGCAAAATAGGCAGAAAATAATTTCCCCGTACGCTCTGCAAGTTGACCAATGACAAATGCTCGCCAGACTAGGAAGGAAAACAGGAGAATGATGGTAACACTCCCGACCAGCCCTAATTCTTCAGCCATGACTGCGAATATAAAATCCGTGTGTGCCTCCGGTAAATAAAACAGTTTTTGAACACTGCTACCCAAACCGACACCAAACCAGTCCCCCCTGCCAAAGGCAATTAATGCCTGAGTCAATTGAAAGCCGCTGTTATACGGGTCCTGCCAGGGATCAGCAAAACTCATTAATCGCTGAAGACGGTATGGTGAAAGAATGGCAAGACTGAACAGGGCAACAACAGCAACCATCACCCATGCAATAAACCGGCTGATGGGAACACCGCCCATGAAAAGCATTCCCAGTGCCGTTGCAAATAACACAACGCTGGCACCATAATCAGGTTCCAGCAGGAGCAGCGCGGCAATCAATGTTAATACACCAACCGGCCGGATGAATCCGGCAAAGCTGTCCTTGACACTTTTATTGTGGCGGACAAGATATCCCGCAAGATAGGCTATGGTACATAGTTTTACCGGCTCGGAAGCCTGTAACGCAAATGGTCCAAATCCGATCCAGCGCATGCTCCCGTTTACTTCACGACCGATGGCCGGCAGCAGAACCAGAACGAGCAGAAAGATACCGGCAAGCAATAAAGGAACGCTTGCATACTGCCAGATTTTCATCGGCAACTTTATGGCTATGATTGCAAGGCTGACTCCTATCAGGATTGATATACCCTGTCTCCAGAAATAATGCAGCGGGTCATGAAACTGTCGTTCCGCCACAGTCACAGATGAAGAAGCAACCATCACCAGGCCCAATCCAACAATAAACAGGGATATCCCAAGTAACCACACATCGTATTTCCCAACGATGCCTGTTTTTGAAGAATGCGCCGTATAGGTTGCCTGTTTGCGCTGAATATCCTGCATATGCTATCCAGTCAGTCTCATAACCTCTGTTGTAAAAACAGTACCGCGTGCCTTGTAGTCCTCAAACATATCAAAACTGGCGCAGGCCGGAGACAGCAATACAACATCGCCAGGCTCGGCTATATCAGCGGCGATCCTGACTGCCTTTGCCATATCCTGTACCATATGAACAGGCACAATATTCGACAGAACACACTCTATCTTCGGAGCATCCACTCCCATCAATACCGCTGCCCGCAATTTGTCTTGCGCTATTTCTGACAATGCAGAAAAATCAGCACCCTTGCCCATACCACCTGCAATCAATACAACATTACCATCCCCGCCCAGACCGGCAATGGAAGCAATACAGGCACCGATATTGGTGCCCTTGGAATCGTTATACCAGTCGACCGACTTGTATTGGGTTACCCACTGGCAACGGTGCGGAAGCCCCGGAAATTCACGCAACGTTGCCAGCATGGGTGCCATGGGGATATCAAGCGCACTGCCAAGTGCCAGTGCGGCAAGTGCATTCGCCGTATTATGTTTGCCACGGATCCGTAGTTCAGATTCCGCCATCAGTCTTTCGCTGCCATGCATTAACCAGTCGTTATTCCCTATTTTCCTTATACCAAATTCGTCCCCGTCCGGTTTATCAAGGGTAAATTTCATCACCTTTCTTTCCGGATCCGTCAACCTGGATACAAGCTCATCATCCCTGTTGATGACCATGGTGCCGTCACCTTGATAGATCCGTTGTTTTGCGACGAAATATTCCTGCATCGAGGGATAGCGATCCTGATGATCTGCCGAGACGTTCAGAATTACTGCTGCCTTCGCATTCAGGGAATGAACCAGCTCCAGTTGAAAGCTGGATAATTCAAGCACATATAAATCAGGTTCACTGGCACGGATCAGATCCAGAGCCGGCGGGCCCAGGTTACCACCTGAACGGATTTTAAAACCGGCACGTTCTGCCATTATTGCCAGCAACGTGGTGACCGTACTTTTCCCGTTGGAACCGGTAATCGCCACAATGGGTGCCGTGACATGCTGACAAAACAATTCGATGTCGCCGGTGGCCGGTATGCCTGATGCAATTGCGTCCCGTACAGGTGATTCATGAATCGACACCCCGGGACTGACAATGAGTCGATCCGCCTTGCATAACAGGTTCCTGTTTATATTCCCCAGGAACAGCGGGATATCCGGCAGCTCCTGTTGTAATGCACCGAGTTGCGGGGGGATCTCCCGGCTGTCTGTAATTGCTATCCTTTCATTTCTGGTGGCAAGGTAACGGGCGCAGGCAAGACCGGTTAACCCGAGTCCAACAATTACCGTATCAAAATGCAGATCGTTGCTGTTTATTGTGGACACGATTTTTGCCTGTTTACACAATTTGTCACCCTCAACGTATTTTTAGACTGGCCAGCCCGATCAGGACAAGGATGACCGTGATAATCCAGAATCGAACTATCACCCTTGGTTCAGGCCAGCCTTTCAGTTCATAATGATGGTGCAGCGGGGCCATATGAAAGATTCGACGCCCGGTCAGCTTGAAGGAAACAACCTGCATAATGACTGACACTGTTTCGATAACAAAGACGCCACCCATGATAAACAGGACCAACTCCTGACGGACTACAATTGCGACAATCCCCAGGGCTGCCCCCAGTGCCAGGGCGCCGATATCGCCCATGAAAACCTGTGCCGGATAGGTATTGAACCAGAGGAATCCGAGACCCGAGCCGACCATGGCGCCACAGAAGATGGCAACTTCACCAACCCCATGGATGTAGGGAATACCCAGATACTGGGCAAAGCGAATGTGGCCTGCTGCATAGGCAAAAATAGCAAGTGCCCCTGCCACCATCACGGTCGGTAAAATGGCAAGGCCATCCAGTCCGTCTGTCAGATTGACCGCATTGCTGGATCCCACAATCACAAAATAGGCCAGCACCACATAGAGCCAACCGAGATCGAAATTAACTACCTTTACAAACGGGACAATTAATTGTGTTTCCACCGGGTTTTGTGCGGTCAGGAAGAGAAACATGGCGGCCGCCAGACCGGCAACGGATTGCCAGAAATATTTATATCTCGCGGCAAGTCCTTTTGGATCCTGGCGAATGACCTTTCGATAATCATCGACCCAGCCTATGATTCCAAACACCAGCGTCACGAGCAATACGACCCAGATAAAACGATTACTGAGATTGGCCCAGCAGAGGGTGCTTACGGCAATCGAAACCAGGATTAACAATCCTCCCATGGTGGGCGTACCGGATTTTATAATATGCGACTGTGGGCCATCATTACGCACACTTTGCCCAATCTGGCTGGCACTTAACCGGCGTATCAGCAGCGGCCCGACCAGCAAGGCAATGAAAAGTGAGGTCAGCACCCCGAGGATCACCCTCAAGGTCAGGTATTGAAAGACATTGAAACCACTGTGAAACTGGGTCAGGTATTCTGTGATCCACAGCATCATGGCCTAGTCTGCCTCCACCAGTGCATCGACGACACGTTCCATCCGCATGGCGCGTGACCCCTTGACCAAAACTGTCTGGCCACCCGACATCTCCCTTTGTACCGTATCAATCAGCTGATCCATGTTTTCAGCGTGGCAGGCGCCCTCGCCAAAACCTTTGGCTGCCAACTGGCCCAGGCGACCAATCGTAAATAATCTTTCAACACCATGTTCACGGGCATTGCTGCCTGCCGAGAGATGGTAATCTTCCGCACCGGCACCAAGCTCGCCCATGTCCCCGAGCACCAGCCATCTTGCAGAAGGAATATGCTTGAGAACATGGAGTGCGGCCAGCAATGATGCCGGATTTGCGTTATACGTATCATCAATGATGCGGGACTGACCTATCCCTTTTTTCCACTGCATGCGGCCATGGACAGGGGTAATGCCCTCCAGTCCCTGTTCTATATCTGCCAGCGACACGTCAAGAACCATCGCGCATGCGACAGCTGCCAATGCGTTCAGGACATTATGCCTGCCGGGCAGGGGCAGCATGATGCCTGTCCTGCCCCCGGTGGTGACCAGTGAAAAACAGGTCGTTCCCCCTGCATGGTCATACCGGATGTCGTCAGCGGAAACATCTGCATTCTTTTCAATCGCAAAACTGATCTGACGGGATTGTCGCGCCTGTCCACGCCAGAATTCAGCATAGGCATCATCCGCATTAATCACGGCAACCCCGTTCCCTGCCAGTCCTTCGAAGATCTCTGCCTTTGCCCTGGCAATACCGTCGATACTGCCAAAACCTTCCAGGTGCGCTGGCGCGCATTGCGTAATCAATGCCACCGTGGGATGACTCATGCGACTCAGCAATGAAATCTCACCGGGGTGATTGGCGCCCATCTCCACAATGGCAAACAGGTGCTGACTATCCAGTCCAAACAGGGTCAATGGTACCCCGATATCATTGTTCAGATTTCCACGCGTCGCATGGACCTTTGCATGTCGTGACAGGATGGCCGT